>JABXIP010000142.1 GCA_013373005.1 Cytophagia bacterium
AAATATCTGTTACCGGAATTAGCTTAATCTGCACCTTTGAATCTTCTGGAAGAATAGGGAGAATATTATCTCGAACTAGTTGTGGAAACCTTGCTTGAAAGGCTTCCAAATTAGTTCCTTCTTTTAATCTGATGTAAACCAAATGTCCCACCCGGTTCCAGGAAAATTGGCCCATGGCCTTATTAGAAAGAAAGGCTTTCTTTTGAACCAGGTGCATGTTTTTAGGCATGTCTTCATATACACCGGTTACTACCAGATCCCTGTCATTAACCTTAACTGTTTTGCCTACCGCACCGTTGGTATCTCCAAACAACTGAATGGCGAGGCTCTCACTAATGGCCATATTATCAGGGTTGCTTAGTGCATCGGCTCTGTTGCCAGAAATAAAATTCAGTTCGAAAATTTCAAGGAAGGCATTGTCAGCGTAATAGAAGGAGTTTTCAATGAAGGTGTTGTCTCCAATTTCAACTACTGCAGAGCCAACTCTGTGGCCATTGCCACTTTCTTCTACCTCAGGAAAACCAGCTTTTAGCGTGGGAGCCAGCATACCAGAATTGGTGATGCTTACTCTTTCTCTGCCATTGATTACACTTTCCTGATAAACTCGGTACATTCTATCCTTGTGCTGGTAGAATTGATCGTAGGAGAGCTCTTGCTGAATGAGTTTGCCAAGTAGAATGGTCATGGCAACACCTACAGACAAGCCGAAAATGTTGATGATGCTGTAACTTTTACTTGTGATAAGTGTTCTAACTGCTGTTTTGAAGTAACTTCTGAACATATTTTTGGATTGGTTTTTGACAGGTCTTCTGAAATCAATCCCAATACCAATCAATTTAATCTCCTGAAAAACAACGAGATAACAATTGAGTGAAAATTTAGATATCTTCAAACTGTTCCGATGTGAAACACAGTGTGTTCGCAATCAGAGTAATTGGTCAAAACAACTCAAATATTGAAAGAGCCCGTTCAAATATTGGTAATAGACGATGATGAAGATGTGCTCATTACTGCGGAAGTGGTCTTAAAGCAGAAATTCAAAACCGTTCACACCTGTCCCTACCCTAACCAAATTCCAGATTTATTAGCTCAAGGCAAGTATTCGGTTGTATTGCTGGACATGAATTATGCAGTGGGCGATTCGTCAGGTAAGGAAGGTCTAAAGTGGCTGGACTGGCTTCACAAAAATCACCCACAAGTTCAGGTGGTTATGATTACAGCCTATGGAGAACTGAACCTGGCGGTTCAGGCTATGAAAAGAGGGGCTGTAGACTTTGTAACTAAGCCATGGCAGTATGCAGAAATTCAGGAAACGGTGGGTGCTGCCCATAAACTTTCGCAGACAAAGGAAAAGGTTGAGGAGGTGAGGCATCAGTCCTCAACTTCCAGAAAAATGACTTCAGAACTGGTTGGAGATTCTCCCAAAATGCAGGCCGTTTTTAAAATGGTGGAAAAAGTAGCTCCAACGGAGGCCAATGTGCTAATTCTTGGAGAAAATGGAACGGGAAAGGAATTGGTGGCAAGGGAGATTCATGCACAATCCAATAGGTTCGATAAGATTTTTGTCTCTGTAGACATGGGTTCTCTCACTGAAAGCCTTTTTGAATCTGAGTTATTCGGCCACAAAAAGGGAGCCTTTACTGATGCCAAGGCTGATAGAGAAGGCCGGTTTGAAGCGGCCAATAATGGCACTATATTTTTAGATGAGATTGGAAATCTCTCTCTGAGTATGCAATCGAAACTGTTGAGTGTCCTGCAAAAAAGAACCGTGGTTCGTGTTGGTGAAAATCAAGAAAGGCCCATCAATGTTCGAGTATTGGCTGCTACCAATATGAATTTAGAAAGCATGGTGAAAATGGGGAGTTTCAGAGAAGATTTGCTCTACAGACTAAATACCATTGAAATTGAATTGCCGCCCCTAAGAGAGCGAGTAGGGGACATTACTTCTCTGGCCAAGCATTTCCTGGATCGTCTGGCAGATCAATATGGAAAAACTGGGTTGAACTTTTCACGAGAGGCGCTCAATGTATTAAAGGAGTACCATTGGCCAGGAAATGTAAGAGAGTTGGAGCACACTATTGAGCGATCTATTATTATGTCAGCGGGTTCGGTAATTGAGGCTGATGACCTTTTGCTGAAGGCTAGGAAAAGCACCCAATTTGAAGCAGATACTACTAACCTGGAGGCTCTGGAAAAAAGAACGATAGAAGAAGTGATTAAGCGCTGCGATGGTAACATGAGTAAGGTGGCGAAAGAATTGGGTATTGGCAGAACCACACTTTACCGTAAAATGGAAAAGTATGGACTTTAGTCATTTTCGCCTTCAGTTAATCATCCGAGTAACAGGAATACTGCTCACGAGTTTGGCTCTGGCTTGGTCTATCTACTCAACAGAATTTTTGATGACTCCCATAGTTTTTGGGCTTTTTACTATCATTCAGGTCATTGCTTTGATCACCTATGTGGAAAAAGGGAGTACTCAGGTAAATGATTTTCTGCAGTCATTCTTCGATAAGGATTATACCAGAAAATTTAGTCCTAAGCTTTCTGGAAAGGTGTTCAAAGAGGTTTCTTATGGTTTGAATAAAATCATGGAAGATTATGCTAAGCTGAGTCTGGAAAAGGAAGAATACTATCAATATGTAAGACAGGTCAACGAACATGTGGAAGTGGCATTGATCAGTTTCAAGTCTGATGGAAAGATTGACTTGATGAATAAATCTGCCCAGCGACTTTTGCAGTCTCCATCGCTTTATAATATCGAGGCCATTGGGAATTATAACCCAGAGCTTCTGGGAGTGCTTAGAAATCTCAATTCAGGAGAAAGAAAGCTTTTCAAAACCCAGGCCAATGGTGAGTTGATGAATCTGGCGCTCATGGCCAAGAAATTTAAATTGTCAGATAATGAATATACGCTGGTTGCCTTGCAAGACATCCGCCAGGAGCTACAGCAAAATGAGATAGATGCCTGGCAAAAGCTTATCAGAGTACTGACGCACGAAATCATGAATTCCATGACGCCAGTACTTTCTTTGACCACGGCCATCAAGAATATGGTAGATGAAAATTCCGGTCCTAAAGCCGTAAAGGCCATTTCACAGGAGGAAATTAATGACATCCACCGAAGTATAACTGCTATTGAAAACAGAGGGGTCGGGCTGCTCAACTTCGTGAATGCCTACAGAGACTACACCAAACTGCCAGAGTTAAAGCTCGAAGAAATCAGTTTGAAGTCTTTGTTGAAGGAGGTCATCACCCTAGTTGAAAAGGATTTTCAGAAGGAGGGAGTTACGCTTGAACTAAATTTCGATGAAACCGAGATAGCCGTTTTGCTGGACGCTAAACTCATGACTCAGGTGTTCATTAATCTTCTCAAAAACGCAAGGGAAGCTGTGGCAGATGTGCCAAACCCAAAAGTATCGGTTGAGCTGGCTCACGAGGAAAAGGCTTGCCATGTAGTTGTTTCCGACAATGGTCTGGGTATTCCTGAAGACTTAAAAGAAGATATTTTCGTGCCTTTCTTTACCACTAAAAAGCAAGGTACCGGAATAGGATTAAGCCTTTCCCGCCAAATCGTTAAAGCCCATGGAGGGGATTTAAGACTCTTGGAAAGTGAGAAGGGCTGTCAGTTCCAGGTCTCAATTCCTTTATTTGTCTGACACTACAACAACTCATTCGCCAAATTGGCCAGCTCAGATCTTTCGCCTTTTTCCAGCGTGATATGTGCATACAGCGGGTGATCCTGTACCCTATCGATCAGGTAAGAAAGTCCATTAGACTGAGAATCCAGGTACGGTGTGTCAATCTGATGAATATCTCCGGTAAAGACAATCTTGGTGTTTTCACCAGCCCTGGTAATAATGGTCTTGATCTCATGAGGAGTGAGGTTTTGCGCCTCATCTACAATAAAGAAGATGTTGGACAAACTTCTACCTCGAATATAAGCCAATGGAGTAATCAGAAGCTTTTCCTTATTCACCATTTCGGTAATGGCCTTAAACTCCTTGTCGGTTTCTTTGTACTGGTTTTGGATGAACTTCAGGTTATCCCAAAGTGGCTCCATGTAAGGGTTCAGCTTGGACTTGATGTCTCCCGGCAGGTAACCAATGTCTTTATTGCTCAAAGGAACGATAGGGCGAGCCAAATAAATCTGCTTGAACTCCCTTCTTTGCTCCAGAGCTCCGGCCAATGTCAGCAAGGTTTTACCCGTACCAGCAACACCCTGAATGGTTACCAGTTTTACCTCCGGATTCATGATGGCATGAATGGCGAATGTTTGTTCAGCATTCTTAGGTTTAATTCCTGAAACAGGCCGCTTGTCAACTTTCTCAATGGTCTGCTCCATTGAATTGTAGTAGGCCAGTACCGAATTCTTGTCACTTTTGAGAATGAAGAATTGATTAGGCTGAGGTTTCTTGTTTTTCAACACCTCTTTAGGTGCCAGGGTGCCATCCTCATAGAGGTGATTGATTAAGTCGGAGTCGATTTTCTCAAATTCAATCTTTCCTTTCCTGAGCGAGTCGACATTCTTGATCTTTCCGGTTTCATAGTCTTCCGCAGGCAAGCCTATAGATTTAGCCTTCATGCGAAGGTTAATATCCTTGGAAACCAGAATCACATTCCTTCCGGGGTTTTCCTCTTTCAGTCTCAAGGCTGCATTCAAAATGCGATGATCATTTTTCCTTTCCCCGAAAACCACATTTGCATCGAGAGTGCTTTCACCACTTCCGGCTTCCATCACCACTTTAAAGCTTCCACGGGTTTTTCCGTTGAGCGGAATCCAGTCTTGCAAAGACTTGTCTTTGGCCAGTTTATCCAGCAATCTGGTAAACTCTCTGGCTTCAAAATTCTTGGTGTCATTTCCCTTTTTGAATGTATCCAATTCCTCAAGAACTGTAATGGGGAGCCCAATGTCGTGCTCCTCAAAGTTCATGATGGCTATATGTTCATAAAGGATTACGGAGGTGTCTAGTACAAAAATCTTCCGGTCGGTCTTCTTCGCTCTCGGCATACTACAATTTGGAATTCAATAATGAATAGATCGTTGTCATAAATTAGTAAATATTCGCTGTAAACAAGAGTGGAAAGCTTTCTTAATACAGAATTAATTTAGGAATTAATTCAAAGAGCTGTAAATGAAGTGTTTACTGATTTTGGGTGAAATTATTTAGCAAAACAAGTTACAATCGGTGTCGTAAACCAACCTTATGCTTCAAGTTGAAAGATTTAAGAAGGAATATTCCGACAGGCT
>JABXIP010000261.1 GCA_013373005.1 Cytophagia bacterium
AGTGCTGGTAAGAAGACTATCGAAAAGATGTACTCTTACATCTTACCCGCCAATTAGTCTATATCTCTAATAGTTCTCATACCAGCCAAAATACTCATCAACAAGATTTTGCTTCCTTTCACGGACAAACTCTAGATAAGCTAATGCCACAGGCGACAGGTTTTTAGACCTCATCCAAATAAGATTCCATTGAGTTGTAATGGGTAAACCCTTAATAGGGATAATCTCGAGCTGGTGGTTTTTCAGCTCATTCCTCAAACCTATCAATGGCATAATAGAATAACCTAAACCTGCAATAACTGCCTGTTTCACAGCTTCATTGGAGGTAAGCTCAAGTTTTTTATAGGTCGATATCGACTTGGAAAGTATAAACTCTTCCATAGCATTTCTGGTAGCAGAACCTTCCTCCCTATAAATCAGTGGATGCTTCTTAAGAAAGCCCATTTTCTTTTCTGTTGCTTCCAATTTCAGCTGTGGACTTCCTACCAAATAGAGCTTATTTTTAAGCAAAGGGACACGGTCTGCTTTCAGCTGGTCCGGCACAACAGAAACAAGGGAAAAGTCAACCTCATTCTGTTCAAGACTATCAATCACACGTGACTTATTGGTCACGTCCATCACCAAATCCACCCCTGGATTACTGTAAATAAATTCCGAAAGAAAGTAGGGCATTACATATTTTCCGGTAGATACTACCGACACCTTCAGCCTACCTGCCAACTGATTTTTATAGGTGAGTGTTTTATAATTTATTGCCTCAACTTCATTCAGAATTTTCTCAGCTGTTAGAGCAATCTCCTTTCCAAAATCAGTAATGTATAGCTGCCTTCCAACCACTTCAAACAATGGGACAGAGAACTGATCTTGAAATTTTTTAAGCTGAATTGATACCGCAGGCTGGGTTAAAAACAACTCCTCAGCAGCCTTTGTAACACTCTGAACCTGAGATATTTTATAGAATATTTTAAGCTGATGCAATGTGTAATCCATAAATATTATTTATGTAAATCATATCAAATATAAATAAAAATTTATCCAATACGAGACACATATTTGCGTCCGGATTAACGAATCACGGATGAACAGTACAACTACAAAACTCGATCAGAAGCCACCCAAAAAGCTCGTGGCAGAGAGTAGAAAAGAAGCCTCTCAAAATCTATCTACCAAACTAATTTTCATGGGCATTGTAATACTTGCCCTTTGCTGCTGGCTAATGCTGGTGAACTTCATGACAAGCACCTTGATAGTGCCTGCCACTGCCAGTGCGGCCATCATTTTCCTGGCAGCTTTGAACTACTTTATTACTGACGCTAAACCCGACCAAAAATGATCAGAGAGAAGAACGATAATATCGAGTTGATTAAAGGAGAGTTGTCTCCATCAGCAGCAAAAGCAAGCTTTAATGGAATGCTTGAAGGCATGACTCAAGAACTCAACCTGGAAAAGCTAAGAAGCTTTGAAAAGGATAGCCCGAACCTACAATTAGAGACATTACAAGAGCAGATTGATTATTTGAAAATGCAAAAAAGAGAACTCAACGAAAGGCTACAAATGGCAGAGCAGCTGGGTTGCAATGTGCAAATGTGCCTGTCTTTCAAACTCAATCTCTCTAAGTAGTCATTAACCTCATGCCTTATACGTCAAAAACATATGGAACTTCAGCTTTTACTTGACAACCTAACTAACCCTGCCCTACTCTTTTTCTTTCTCGGCCTGATGGCCGTTCAACTCAAATCAGACCTGGAAATTCCACCAACTTCCTCCAAATTCATTTCACTCTACCTTTTATTCTCTATTGGCTTTAAAGGAGGCCAAGAGCTTTCGCATAGCCATCTGGATATGGAGATCATGTGGTCATTGCTCTTCGGAGTATTACTTGCGCTGGTGGTTCCGTTGTACACTTTCTTCATCTTAAAAAGGAAGTTGGGCGTTTGGAATGCAGGAGCCATTGCGGCCGCTTATGGATCGGTGAGTGCCGTGACTTTTGTCACATCGGTTTCCTTCCTGGAAATGCAGCAAATTGAGTTCGGTGGTCATATGGTGGCAGTAATGGCACTGATGGAAGCACCATCTATCATAGTTGGAGTGTTACTCCTCAATCTCTTCAATAAGGAAGCAAAAGGGCAGGTTTCTTTCAGTCATATCCTGAAACATGCCCTCACCAATGGCAGTGTTATGCTGATTATCGGTAGCCTGATTATTGGGTATCTGGCTAACGATGCTCAAGCTCAAGGCATTGAGCCCTTTACTACAGATATATTCAAGGGTTTCCTCGCTGTCTTTTTGCTAGATATGGGAATAGTCAGTGGTAAGAAACTTGCTTCCTTTTTACAACATGGTTGGTTTTCTCTGGCCTTCGCCATTGTAGTGCCCCTAATTAACGGTTGTATAGTCGCTGTGATTAGCCAAGGCGTAACTGCCACTGAAGGCAACAGATTCCTATTCTCGATACTAGCAGCCAGTGCCTCGTACATTGCAGTGCCCGCTGCCATGAAACTAGCAGCACCTCAGGCTAATCCTAGCCTCTATTTACCCATGGCCCTGGCCATTACCTTCCCACTCAATATCACCCTAGGCATGCCACTTTACCTTTCGATCATCCATATGACCTAACGCATCGGAGAAGTAAACGACCAGATGTTGCAAGACATCTGGTCACCTAAACTTGAGATTTCCAGTTGATGCGCCATACTCACGCTTAAATTGGATTTCCAAATTCTAAGCATGGAATCCATCACCCGCAAAGGAGACATCAAAGCTATTACTGATAAGGTGAATGAAATCTATCTGTCGCGGTTGAACTCCCTGCCTTCAATGCTTTCGTACAGTATTGCTCTCCAAACATCAAAAATTCTTTAATGGCACTTCACAAATGTCAACGTACTATCAGGAAGCCTTTTTAAGAAGATGAAGGAACTTAGGTCTGTGTATGGTTTAAAGGATTGAATTTTAGCTTAAATTCAAGGGATGACCTCTAAAGAGTCCTTCTTCGACATGTGTCATTCCTTTCCAGGAGTAGAACAAAACCCACACTTTGAGCGCACGGCTTTTAAGGTAACCGGGAAACGCATTTTCGCAACTTACCACGGCCCATCTAATAGCGCCAATATTGTACTCAGTCCGACTGAACAACACACCTTCTGCGAATATGAAGGAGGAGCAATTTATCCGGTTCCTAACAAATGGGGAGAAAAAGGTTGGACTACTTTTGAGCTAAAATCTATCCCTCCTGAATTAGTTCTGGAAGCGTTGAATCTTGCCTATGCAACTTGCAAAAAAATCAAAAACAAGTAAATAAAATAGACTCCCTTGTTACGATTGCGAACACCGTTTCACTAGAAGTGTCTAATAGTGAACAACTTGAAACTCTTAAATAGGCTCAAAACAAGCCAGAAGCGAGGTTTCCTCTCTGGCACGCACTTGGCTTAGCTCATAACGGATAGAAAACAATTTAACATGCTAAAGAGCTTCCTACTTATTTCCATAAGAAGTATGTGGAGCAAAAGCGGCAGTGCCTTACTAAACATTATCTGTTTGGCATTGGGTGTTGCCACTTGCCTCTTCATTTCAAACTATATCTTTTACGAACTCAGCTTCGATGCCTTTCATGCCAATGCCAACAGACTTTACAGGTTGGAGACAGATGATTATCGCAATCAGGAGATAACCAGAAGAGATGCGTTTACTCCATTTGGAAAAGGAGATGAGTTAAAAGAACAATTCTCTCAGGTTGAAGATTACTTCCGCTTAATCCCATTTTCAGAAAACTATTCTGCTTTTCTGGTCTCTAATTTCGGGGCGATAGAACGAACACATTATGTTGAAACCGCCTACTATGCCGACAATAGCATTTTAGATTTACTCAACATTGAAATAATTGAGAAGTCTGAATCGGCACTATCTAAAACTAATACCGCTGCCATTTCTTTTGAATTGGCCAAAAGTCTATTCCCAGATGAAATCAAAGAAGGCCAATCCATTCTCGGTAAAAGTGTACGCAACAGAACCTCCGACCTTCAAAGCCAGCAGTATGAAATTACGGTGGTGTTCGAAAAACTACCAATCAATTCGCACCTACATTTTGATGCTCTTTTCTCGACTGTAGGCGAAGACTTACTTCTCGACAATTCATCGTCTTCCAACTCGCTTACTTATGTATTGCTTCGTGAAGATGCTGATCCAGCGGCCATAAACAACCAACTGCTAAAGCAAAGTATCCCGACCGATGAATTTATTACCTATTACAAAAGCACCTCTCTGTATCCATTAAAGAGCATTCATCTTGGTCATCAAACTTCCAATCAGCCATCGTCTCCAACCAATGTCATGTTTCTGATATTTCTCGGTGCCATTGGTATTATAGTGCTCTTGCTCTCAACTACCAACTATGTCAATAACTGCATTATCACAGCACTAGACAGGGCCAAGGAAATTGGTATTAGGAAACTACTTGGCGTGAGTCCGAACCAACTGAGGCAAAGTATTTATTTTGAAAGCCTTTTTACTAACCTCATTGCATCTGTTCTCGGAGTCTTACTTTTCATCATCGGTCAAAGGTCAGCCAGAATTTTTATTGATGTTGGTTACCCTGTCGGATATAGTTCGGAAAGAATTCAATTGCTTGCCCTTACCGTGTTGGCAATAATTCTACTCACCACCATTTTTACGGCTGGTTACCCGGCACAGCTGCTTAACTCTTTAAAGCTTACTCAAGCTTTAAAGGGCAAGAATGTCGTATTTCAATCGAAGCAGTCTTCCAGCGGGGCCAGAGCTATGAAGACCTTGTTGGTCTTTCAGCTGGCTATGAGTATGATCTTTGTCTCAGGTGCTTTTGCAGTTTATTCTCAACTCAACTACTTAAAAGAGAAGGACAAGCGAAGTATTGCCCTAGAGGTTCGTGGTAAATTCCCGGGCCTCACGGGTTCGAATGAATATGCCGCTGATTTAAATACCGTATATCTCAGGTCTGCCCTTGAGGAAGGCACCATCAATTCCTTTAAAATCAGCAACCTTTCAAACGGGCAGGTACGCATGCGGCAATACATTGCACCACTTAGTTTGGAAGGCGATTCCAGCACATATGATGGTCAGTTTTTATTATCCATTGTCGATCATAATTATTGGTCGAATGACACCAGTGTTTTCATTAGTGGATCGAATTTCAGTCCTAAATTTGGAAAAGACTACAATGGCGTGATAATCAATGAATCGGCTTTGGAGGCCATGAAATTTATCCATGCCGATATTGCCATTGGGAAAGTAGTTGGCAAGTACAACAGCATGCTTTCCGTAAAAGGAGTGATCAAAAACAGAACACCGGATGAGAAGCCAATGGTCTATGTAACCGGTTTCAGATACCCAACCTATTTTGATATCACACTCAACGTAAAAGGGAATTCTGCAGAAAAAATTGACAAGGCATTAACGCAATTGAGAACAGACCTTCAATATGACCTCCCCAAGTTTTACTTTATTACCAGAAATTTTGAAAACCAATCTAAACTAGAAAGAAGCTTACTGAACCTGTTCATTCTTTTTACCTGCATTGCCGTATTTGTGGCATGCATGGGAGTTTACAGCCTTTCTTCATTCACTGCTCAGAAAAGAACCAAAGAAATGGGCTTGAGAAAAATTCTGGGTGCCAATGTGAGCCAGATTCTCTACATTCTCATTTATGATTTTATGAGACTAATCTTCATCGGGAGCATCATTTCCATTCCTTTAATAGTCTTTGGAATAAGAAGCTGGTTGAACAATTATGCGTACAGGATAGATTTGCACCCTTTACTCTTGGCTATCCCAATACTCACCATGACGATTATTGCGGTATCCATCATTATTAAACAGTCGTGGAAAACTGCAGTGGTAAGCCCCTTGCGAGCTATAAGCAGGTAAAGGTTTAATAGCTATTCAAGAATTCCATGATGGTAGCATACACATAGTCCAGATCGCTATCTGAAATAATATATGGGGGAATCAGGTATATCACATTTCCCAATGGCCTTAAGAGCAGGCCTTTGCTTATGAAGTATGGATAAAGATGATGCCTCGCTTCGTTGAAGTAAGAGGTATCCTTTTCTGTGTTGATATCGAAGGCCAGGATGGTTCCTAAAACCCTACAATTGCGCACCATAGAATGTCCATTTATTTGCTGCTGAAAAGCAAGATGGCGTTCATTAATTCGCCTTCTATTTACCTCACACTCTTCAGCCAATAGCAAATCCAAGGAAGCATTGGCCGAAGCACATATCATTGGGTTACCCGTGAAAGAATGCCCGTGAAAGAAAGTTTTCATCAGATCGTTCGTACGATATGCTTCCTGAATTTTATCTGTGCAAGAAGTAACCCCCATAGGTAGCACACCTCCGGTAAGTCCTTTGGAAAGACAGATAATATCTGGCTTGTGATGAAGCTGATCTGCCGCAAACAGCGTTCCCAGTCTACCAAAACCTGTCATTACTTCATCGGCAATACAAATCACATCCTGCTGCTGGGCATAGGCTATCATTCTATCTAACAACTCGGCTGAATAGACGCGCATACCTGAAGCTCCTTGTACCAATGGCTCGAAAATAAAGGAAGCCACATCACCTCCATCGATCAAAGTCTTGAACTGATTCCAAACCTCTTCTTCCTTTCCTTTATCAGGAAAATCAATAAACTCAACCTGAAAAAGATATGGATCGAAAGGCGTGGTAAAAGGACCTCTATCTCCCACTGACATGGCACCAAAAGTGTCGCCATGGTAGGAGCCATCAATGGCTATGATTTTCTTCCTTTCCTCTCCCTGATTATGGAAATACTGAAAAGCCATTTTAATGGCTACTTCGGTGGCTGTACTTCCATTGTCTGAGAAAAAGATTTTAGACTGGTTATCTGGTAGAATCTCCAGTAGCCTTTCTGCTAGTCTGATGGCCGGTTCATGTGTGAATCCGGCAAAAATCACATGCTCCAAAGTATTGGCCTGTTCGGCTATGGCATTGGCTATATAGGGGTGACTGTGTCCGTGCAAATTCACCCACCACGATGAAATGACATCGATAATTTTCTTACCATCCTTGGTGTAAAGATTTACCCCTTCCGCACGCTCAAGCATCTCAGGTTCCGGCATTCCTTTTAAGGGAGTAAACGGATGCCAAATACTATTTCTATCTCTCTCTAACCAATTACTCATACCAATTCAACAATAACTGATCTGCCCAATACTCAACTATTTCAGGGGTTATCTTCCCCAATTTTGGCAAATGAAGCAGCTC
The DNA here is from genome assembly GCA_013373005.1 of Cytophagia bacterium. Classification (GTDB taxonomy): domain Bacteria; phylum Bacteroidota; class Bacteroidia; order Cytophagales; family Cyclobacteriaceae; genus Roseivirga. The sequence continues at coordinate 7,260 of JABXIP010000261.1, forward strand.
TTTGTATCCGCTGTGTTTCAGAATAATCTGCTCACTTTCCGGGTTACTGTCTCCATTGAAAATAATGCCCTTTACCTTAAAATTGTTTTGCCTGAGATATTCAACTGTTAATAGTGTATGGTTAATACTCCCCAGATATAGATTCGCAACCAGAATAATTTCAGCTTCCAGCTCGCGCGCAATGTCAATAACAAAATCTTCCTGATTGATGGGCACCAAGACTCCACCAGCGCCTTCAATAACAACCTCATTCTTAGTTTCGGGCAGCACAAAGTCATCGAGTTGAATATGTAAATGCTCGAAGCGAGCCGCGGCATGAGGCGATGCGGGTAATTTTAGCTGATGTGTTTCCGGGTGAAACTGGCTAATTGGGTTGTTAACAAGCTCTTTTACCTTATCAGTATCTGTTGGCAGCCCGGCCTGAATCGGTTTCCAGTAATCGGCCTTGAGCGCTTCAACCAATATGGAAGAAATCAACGTCTTACCACTATCGGTACCAATGGCAGTCACGAAATAATTCATGCTGCAAATTAGGGCTTAGAATCCTGAATGGCCTTATAGGCATCCATTAGTTTCTCTTTGAGGTCGATAAACTTGAGAGGTTTTACCAGATAATGATCAAGTCCTGATTTAAGTCCTTTCTCAATATCTCCTTTAAATGCATTTGCAGAAACACCGATAACCTGAGGCTGAACCTCCAAATCCATATCGCGAATCATACCCACAACCTGATAACCATCCATTTCAGGCATGGCAATGTCCAGCAAAATCACATCGTAAGTATTCTTCTTAATAAACTGCAATACCTCCAAGCCATCAACCGCCATATCAGCCACATAGCCCATTCTTTCAAGGAAAAGAGCGATTAGTTTCCTGTTAATGGAGTTGTCTTCTGCCATAAGGATTCTTAGAGGGAATTTCTCTCCTATGTAATCATCCTCCTTACTGCTCATGTTACTATCTGTTGGCTCTTCAGTTGGTACCTTACTGGCGAGTTTAGCCTTTACACTAAATGTAAAGGCAGAGCCAACACCTAATTCACTTTCTACCTGCACCTTACCATTAAGCATTTTCACCAATCTCTTCACAATGGCCAATCCTAAACCGGTACCACCAAACTTTCGGGTATGAGATGAATCTACCTGAGTAAACTCCTTGAACAAGGTCTGAAGTTTGTCTTTCGGAATTCCAATACCGGTATCCTTGATCTTGAACAATAATGTCACATGCTTATCTGTGATTTTGTCCACTTTTACGGATAAGATGATGGAACCATGCTCAGTGAATTTAACTGCATTGGAGAGCAAATTGAGCAATATCTGTCTTAATCTACCCCTATCAGTTCTTATGAAGTTAGGCACCTCCTCATCGATCACTGAATTGAGAATTATACCCTTTCTTTGAGCTTCAAACTTGATTAATCCGAGAGAATCGTCTATAACTTTTTTCAGGTAAAAGAGGCTCTCCTCAAAAGCCAGTTTACCCGATTCTATTCTGGAATAGTCGAGAATATCGTTGATGATACGAAGCAGGGTATCACTACTGGCCTGAATGGTTTCAACAAACTCCTTTTGCTCTTCATTCATTTCTGTTTCGGCCAAAAGGCTTATCATCCCCACTACCCCATTCATGGGGGTTCGAATCTCATGGCTCATGGTAGCCAGAAAGTTGCTTTTAGCTTGCACAGCAGACTCAGCCGCATCCTTAGCCTTTCTAAGTTCTACCTCTAACCTCTTTCTTGGAGTGATATTTCTGGAAATAACGAGAACCTTGTCTTGATCGAGTTTAACAACTCTACCTTCAAAATATTCTTTGGAGTCGCCTTCTCCAAATTCATACTCCAAAGTCTCTACTTTACCTGTTTCGAAAGCTTTTGTGATAATGGTTTCAAATATTTCACCATTCTCCCCTGGTACAACATCCTTAATCCTCTTCCCAATAAACTGGCTTGGTTTGAACCAAAGATCACCTTCCCTAACCACCTGATAGTCGGTATAACAAAGGTTGCTATCTATGGTAAACATTGGATCAGGTATAGACTCCAAGATGAGGAGCTGCTGCCTTTCGCTTTCCTTTAATTCTAATTCGGCTTTATAAACTCCTGTAAGGTCTCTGGCTATTCCCGTTATGTAGTCCACATTCCCCTGATCATCCAAATGCGGAGTCTCAAAAATCTCCAGCATATGTCGTTCTCCATAGGCATCCTTTATCTCCAGGAAGTAGGGCCTTATTTGATCAAAATCTAGTCTGAACAGCTTCTCTATATGGCCATAAACCTGCTCATTAATAGGATTGTCGGTAACAAATTGTTTTACCTGCAAAGGACCGTCTTCCTTTTTGTAACCCAGTAGCCTTTCTACATTGCTCGAAGAATAATTTACTACACCTTCCCGGTTATAGTGGAAGTAAAAATCGGAGGAATGATCCATTAACAACTCAAGCGATTGCCTAAGTTCTTTCTTTCTCTGAGCCAGTATTTCGAAATCATGCTCTACAATGTTCCTCCTCCTCCTTTCCTTGACGAAAAGAATGGCCAACAGAACAATAAGTGCACCTGCCAAGGCTAGAGCATAAATCATAATGGTTGAGAGTAATTAAGGTGCCCCAAGTTAGTAATTCGTAGCTCTTTTTAAAGACATACCCATTTGTTGAAACCTTTCCATAGCCTCATCTAGAAAAGTTTCATTCAGAATCTCATCAATTTCTTCTTCCAGATAGTCCAGCTCACTCACTTTAAAGGTTTGCTCGAAAGGACCGGACTCCAACTTTATAATGAACTTCCCATTCCATGAAAACACGGTGACTTTACACGGCTTATCGAAGTACTCTTTAACAACTCTCATATTCAAACATAATCTAAGGTGCATTACCAAACGAACAACCTGCCGTTTATAAGAAACGGGCAAGTTCACTTTTAGAATTGATTTTTTAGCCTTAAAGTTGAGAGATTTTTTCAACCTTGAGACTAAAATTAATTGCCCTTCTTTCGTTCCTCGCTTTCAGTTATGGATTTGCGCAGGAACACAAAAGTATCCACATCAAAGAAGCTACCGACCCCATAAAATTGGATGGCCTCCTTGATGAGCAAAGCTGGCAGTCTGCAGAAAAAGGCTCTGACTATTGGATGAACTTTCCAACAGATACCCTACTAGCCACCACTCAAACCGAAATCATGTTTACCTACGATGATAAATTCATCTACGTAGGTGCTAAAATGTATAATGTAGAGAATGCCGGCTATGTAACACCTTCTCTAAGAAGGGATTTTAGAGGAGCCGGTAACGATGCCCTGACAATTTCCTTCGATACTTTTGATGATAACACCAACGCATTCCAATTCGGAATCAACCCATATGGCGTTCGAAGGGAAGGACTGGTTGTGAATGGAGGTGCACAAAGGGGAACTCTTTCTCTGGACTGGGAAAATAAGTGGCTCGGTGAAGTTACTCAAACAGACGAGTACTGGATGGTTGAAATGGCTATTCCTTTCAAAAGCATTCGATATAAAGAAGGCAACCTCGTATGGAATATCAATTCTTATCGAATTGATTCAAACACCGGTGAAAGGTCAGTCTGGAATCCTGTACCTCAGAATTTCGCCCTTTATTCTCAGGCCCATACCGGCCAGCTCATATGGGACAAACCTCCTAAAAAGCCGGGAGTTAATATTTCGGTGATACCTTATGTGTCTACAAGAATGGAAGCTGAGGGTGGCTATCTTGATACTGACAACAACTCTGATCTGCCTAGAACAAACAACTCAAGCTTCGATGCAGGGTTTGATGCAAAAGTGGCCGTTGGCCCATCTATGAATCTGGATATTACCGTTAACCCCGACTTCTCTCAAGTAGAGGTAGACCAGCAGGTAACCAACCTCGACCGATTCGAAATATTCTTTCCTGAGAAGAGACAGTTCTTCCTGGAAAATGCCGATTTATTTGGGGAGTTTGGTTCCGAAGGTCTTCGCCCCTTCTTTTCCAGAAGAATTGGAGTGAGCCGTGATGAAAACACTGGCGTGAACGTTCAAAACAAAATCAATTTCGGTGCCAGGTTGAGCGGCAAACTCAATAACAACTGGCGTTTGGGCATCCTGAACATGCAGGCAGCAGCCATAGAAGAAATTGACCTACCTCAAATCAACTATACCGTTACAGCTCTTCAAAGAAAGGTATTTGCCAGATCTAACTTGGGGTTGATTTTTGTTAATAAACAAGACTTCGCTAATAAGAGCAATACCAGCTTCAACCAATACAACCGAGTGCTGGGAATTGATTATAACCTCGCTTCAGCAGACAATAAATGGAATGGTAAATTCTTCTACCACCGAACCTTTGAGAAAGACGAATCGCTCAATTCATATGCCGCTTCAGCCAACCTAATTTACTCTACAAGAGAATGGCAAATTGAAGGCCTATTGCAATCTGTTGGGGATGAATACAATCCTGAGGTTGGCTTCGCCAGGAGGAATAGTTACGACCGAAGCAGTATTAACCTGCAAAAGAACTTTTATCCGAAATCAGAAACTCTTCAAAGAATTAGTCCTCAGCTGCAGTACGAGGGCTATGCCAACAGCACGCTGGGTGTTACAGACTATAAGTTGACAGCTGGGGCTGAGTTATCAATGCTGAACACCAGCTCTCTAAACATTCAAGTTAACCAAAACTACATTTACCTTTTTGGTGATTTTGACCCCACCAGAAATGGCAACCTGGAATTACCAGAAGGTTCTGACTATAACTATACTAATGTTCAGGTTCGCTATCAGGGAGATACTAGAAATCCATTCTATGTTAACCTCAATGCTAATGCGGGAGAATACTTTAATGGAAACAGAATCGGTCTTGGAGGCAGCATCAATTATAGGGTTCAGCCTTATGGGCTAGTGACAATGGATGTAAACTATAACCGCATTCGACTGCCTGAGCCTTATGGTGAAGCCGACCTTTTCCTAATTGGACCAAGATTCGACATTACCTTTACGAAGAAGCTATTCTGGACCACCTTCATCCAGTACAACAATCAGATTGACAACCTGAACATCAACTCCAGAATTCAATGGAGATTCAAGCCAGTATCTGATGTCTTCATTGCCTACACCGACAATTACTTCCCAGATGACTTCACCAACAAGAACAGGGCTTTGGTAATCAAAGTAACCTATTGGTTGAATTTGTAACAAATCTCCAATCGTACGTCATGCTGAATTTATTTCAGCAACTCTTAAGTAAAGACCCTGAAATAAGTTCAGGGTGACGAACATAAATAATTTCGGAAACTACTTATTGGAATTTAGTGCTGGTCTTTTGAGAATTTAGTCCCTTAAGATTTCAAAAGTATGCTCAATCTCACTCTTAAGAGTTCCGGCCACAGAGCAGTACTTGGTAGCAGCCAAATGACCCAGTTTTTCAAACTCTGCCATGGTAGCATCAGGCGAGTTAAGAACGAAATGCAATTTGATGTGAGTAAAAAAACGAGGAGCCTCCTCCTGTCTGGTGCCATCAGCCTCAATGCGAAGGCCATTCACCGTTTTCTTGCGCTTCTTCAGCATTTGAACCAAATCAACTGAAGCACAGCCAGCTAGCGCTGATAATAGAAGCTCAGTTGGAGACTGTCCCTTCTTCTCATCAGCCGGGCGCATATCTATGTGCACCTTGTTGCCGTTGGGGTTTACACTCTCAAACTCGTAATCTCCTAGTAACGTGGTTGTTGTCTTCATATTGCTGTATTTCTAAGCGGATGCAAAATTAAATCAATTTCACACCTAACCACACAATACGGGAATAAGTTTCCCTGTTCTTGCGGTATACCTAAACCTAAAATCATGAAAACGTCAAAACTCAAAATATTGCTGAGTGCAGTATTATGCCTCCTCTATGCCTGTTCAGGTGATGATGCCGAAAACACAGGCCTAATAGTTACCATTGAAGATCAGTTCGTTAACCTCCCCTCCAATGTCTCGGTCTTTTTTAGGGTGGAAGATGAAGCCGGAAATGGAGTGGCCGGACTCACGGAAAGTGATTTCACCATTTACGAAAACGGAGCGAAAATCTCTGAATTCGAAGCCACCAGAAAAATTCAACCCAACGAACAGGTATTCGACTATCACATTACACTATTACTCGACCTTAGTGGAAGTGTATTAGGTGGTGAGAACCTTAGTGGACTGAAATCGGCAGCCAAAAGCTTTATCGATGAAGTGGTTCCTGCAGAAGGCTCAGTAAATGCTCAGGCTGTAAAAATGGAAATCTGGTGGTTCGATGGATCTGAGAATATAAAGCAGTTGCAAGGCACTTCTACAAGCAGCACCACGCTGAAAGCCGCCATAGATAATATCAGTTCTCAAATGAGCTCCGACAATTCTACCAACCTTTATGGTGCTGTTATTCAAGGCATCAACATTGCCTCACAAAAGCTTTCTCAAACCCGTCAGCTCGATGAAATTGCCAGCAGTGCCGTAGTAGTCTTCACTGACGGAACAGATCAGGCCAACAGAAACACCAAAGGTCAGGC
>JABXIP010000248.1 GCA_013373005.1 Cytophagia bacterium
CAAGGAGTATTAGCTAAGACGCCCCAAGTCAAGGATAAGTTACAGGGAAAATGCTGATTTGACCTAAGCTTAATATTGGCATGCCTCTAATTAACAAAAGCTTAAATCGTTCAATATCAATTGCTTTCGGTAAAATGGCTAACCTTGCAGCATAATGTCGAAGGTAAACCCACATATTGATCTTGGCACGGGTTACGTGCAAATTTCTAAGCTCCCATTTGATCAGGCAATCAAAATTAGAGAGTTCATTCCTCAGTCGAGCATATTAAGTCTCAATACATTGGATGGCTTTGTGCAAGATGCTTTGGAATACAGCCAATACGAATATTGGTTCGATTTCCATCGCCAGTCTTTCGAAGCAGATTTTAGTATCTAGGCTTTCCAGCCATTTTTGGCTACAGCATCTATGCTCTCCTCTACTTTGACTTTGAGGTTTTCTTTGTATTCACTCAGGTTAGTTGCTACCTGATCATCAGAAGTGCCGACAATTTGTGCGGCCAGAATACCTGCATTTTTGGCTCCATCTAGTGCTACTGTTGCCACAGGAACACCACCCGGCATCTGAAGAATTGAAAGCACAGAATCCCAGCCATCAATTGAATTACTAGACTTCACAGGCACACCTATGACAGGAAGTGTAGTTAAAGAGGCAACCATGCCTGGTAAGTGAGCTGCTCCTCCTGCACCGGCAATTATGGCCTTCAATCCACGGTCTTTGGCAGACTTGGCATAGTCGAACATTCTCTCTGGAGTTCTGTGTGCCGAAACAATGGAGAGCTCAAACTCAACGCCTAAATCTTCTAAGACCTGGGCAGCTTCTCTCATCACTCTAAGGTCTGACTGGCTACCCATAATAATACCTACAACCGGCTGGCTCATGCTTTAACTTTTAAGGTGGATTTAACGAAGTTAACTTTTTCTCTTAATTCATTCATATCTTGATCAGACACGGTGATGTGGCCCATTTTTCTAAATGGTTTGGTGATTTTTTTACCATATAAATGCACATGAACGCCTGCCTTTGACAATACCTCAGACATGCCCTCATACTTGGCATCTCCGATAAAGCCGTCATCACCCAACAGGTTTACCATGGCAGAAGGCCAAAGTGTTGAAGTGTCTCCCAAAGGCCAGTTTAAAATGGCTCTGAGATGCTGCTCGAACTGTGAGGTAACATTACCCTCAATAGTTTGATGGCCACTGTTGTGGGTTCTTGGAGCTACTTCATTGACAAGCAGTTTACCCTCTTTGGTAAGGAACATTTCTATCGCAAGCAGACCAACCATGTCCAGCTTTTCGATCACCGTCTTGGCTAACTGCTGAGCTTCTTGCTCAACATCTGCATTGATCTCCGCTGGCGAGAAAAGATACTCTACCAGGTTGTGCTCCGGATGAAAAACCATTTCTACAGTAGGGAAGGTTCTCATCTCTCCGGCCTCATTGCGGGCAACAATCACGGCAAGCTCCTTCTCAAAGTCTACCATTTCCTCGACAAAGCCAAGTGCATCGAAGGCTTTTTCAAGCGCCTTTTCGTTTCTAATTACTTGCACTCCACGGCCGTCATATCCTCCGGTCGCTAATTTATTGACGAAAGGCAATGAGTCTTTCTTCGCTCTAACTTCCTCGGCATTGGCTACCTCTTGAAATGGAGCTGTAGGAATGCCATGCTTCGCGTAGAATTGCTTCTGATGAAGCTTGTTTTGAATGAGCTCAATAATTTCAGGTTGAGGAAAAACCTTTTTGCCTTGGCTTTGAAGATCTTTCAGGGCCTGAGTATTTACATTCTCTATTTCTATAGTCAACAGTTCTTTGTCTGCTCCAAAAGACATCACAGTGTCATAGTCTGTGAGGACCCCATTGGTAAAAGAAGTAGAAATGTCTTTGCAAGGGGCATTAGGGTCTGGGTCTAACACATGAATGTCCAGATTAAAATCAATAGCAGACTGAATCATCATTCTGCCTAACTGCCCGCCACCAAGTACACCAATTTTTACGTTTGAATCGAACGCCATAGATTTTTCAGAAATGAGCCCAAAAATAAGTAATTCCGAAGAATTGATGACTCATTATTCAATTTCAATACCCATAAGCTGCATGAGTTTGGTGGCATTGAAGCTTTTGCACAGTCCGGGAGTTAGTTTATAGTCGAAATGAATTTCATTACCCGTTATAGTACTGTTGAAGCTGTAGTTCTTAACTCCCTCCAACTCATTGGTCATATTGCCCAATACAATATCGTGGGTAGAAACAAAGCCAAAGGCATTGGTTTTGTTGAGTTGTTTTATGAGTGCGCTGGCTCCTTTGTGCCTATCGTCTGAATTGGTTCCCTTCAATACTTCGTCAATCATGAAAAAGGTTGGTCTGTCATTATCGATCTGATTGATGAGCTGTTTGAGCCTTTTCAATTCGGCATAAAATGATGAAACACTTTCTTCCAGATCGTCTTGAGTGCGCATGCTGCTAAAAACCTTGAGCTCACCAATTTTCATGGCATCGGCACAAACTGGAGCTCCCATAAGAGCCAATACACTATTAATGCCCACAGTTCTGAGGAAGGTACTTTTCCCGCTCATATTGGAGCCTGTGATTAGGCACACTCCGCCTTTGCCAGAGAAGTCGAAATCGTTGCTTACTCTCTTGGCAGAGTTGATCAGCGGATGGCCCAAACTTACAGCCTGAATTGAATGTGCCGGATCAACAATTTTTGGGTAGGCATAGTCTGGGTTGGCATAAGCATAGCCGGCTATGCTCATGAGTACATCCAACTCGCCAATCACATTGAACCAGTCTTCCAGATTGGCTTCGTTGCGTTCTTTCCATCGGGTAATTTTCAGGTACCAGAAAATGTCTAGTAACAGAACAACATTAAAGAGCAGGTAAAGCACATTGGCTCGGTTCTGAAGGTTGTCTAGTATACCAGATAGCTCTTGAAGTAATTGCGAGGCCTTTTTGTTTTCACTCTTTAAATCACTCTTCAATTTCTTGAGCATTGGGCTTTCGAAATCTGATTCCTCAATAAGAAGGATTTGCTCTTTGAGAGAGCGTAAGGATTTGTAGCCATTTTCCGTTTGTTTGGTGATTTTTAGGAGCGGCTGAAAAAGCGTTCCTAGCACGGCTATGTTCACAAAGACCATGAGAATGGGTAAGCCAATGGGAACATAGCCAAGAGAATTCAGAGCTATACTGCCTACAGTGGCCAATGCCAAAACAATCATCAGAATTTCATAAACAGTCTTGTTTTTGGTTTCGTGCTCAGATTTTAGCCAGTTGAACAAGCCTTTGATATTTTGAGCGTCTGGCTTATCCTCTGCCATTCCCTGAGCCTGAAAATTTTGTCGGAGATCGAGCTTGAGAGATAGCTCTTTCACTGCGCTTTGTCTTGCATCAATCTGAGATTTTTCTGCATGCTTACTTAGCCATTGGGCCAGCAACTGCTTACCAAAAACGGATGAGGTTCTGTTGATCAGCTGGAAGAGTGAATGTCTTCCGAAAATATCAAGATCCATATGATAAGGATGTGCAGGCTCGAAAAACTCATTGCCTTCTTCGAATTGACTCAATTCAAAGTTGCCTCTGGAGATTTCATCAGCATTAATTTGAACCAGGTTATTCATTACCTGAAGCTCCTTTCTAATAGACTGATGTTTTTTGAGCAGAATGAGAAAGAGAACCAAGAAGCCCAAAAAGGAGTATATGAGTAAACTACCATTTCCTGAGTCGGCTGCTAAAACAAAGGTGATGGCGAAAACAATGAATAGAGTAACCCTTAAAGTTGAGAAACTTGTGGATTTTGATTTGAGCAGTTTGGCAGCCTCATTGAACTGACTGTGTCTATTTTGAAAAGTCTGCTGGGTTGTTTCTTTCAAGAATTCTTCAGTTTAAGATTAAGCGTACGATTTTGTAATAGTAGGGTTAACAGTATTTTTCTAACTGCATGCAATTACTAAAATCTTTATAACTTCAACCCAAAGAGAAACGACTAAGTGTGGTAATAGATGAAGGTCAGTTGTTAGAGGCATTTGCCAAAGGCGACAAAAAAGCATTTGAGAAGCTCTTCAAAGAATATTACGATCCGGCCTGTAGGTATGTAATAAGAGTCATTAGAGATAGTGATACTACGGAGGAAATTGTTCAGGCTACGTTCGTAAACCTATGGGAAAAAAGAGAAATGATAAGGTCAGACATTAGTTTTAGATCATATCTCTTTAGAGCAGCATACAATACAGCTTTGAATTACATTAAGCACCAAAAGGTGGTAGCAAGGCATGTAGCCAGCAAGCAGGATAGAATTACTGAGGTGCGCAGGAATTTTGTAAGCCATCAGCCTGATTTTGAGTTACAGAAAAGAATCGATAAGGCAGTTGATAGTTTGCCACCTCAATGTCAACGAGTATTCAGGTTGAGTAGGGAAGAGGGCTTGAAATACCATGAGATTGCTGATGAGCTGGGTATCTCAAAAAAGACCGTTGAAGTACACATGGGCAAAGCCCTAAAGATACTTAGAGACAGTTTGGGAGATTATTTAACTATTTTTTTACCACTTGTCCTTTTTTGGTAGGGGTAACAATGCCTAAAATTGTCTGAGTATTGTAGAAATAGAATTACAATGGAAACGCGAATAGCCAGATACTTGGCTGATGAGATGGGAAGTGCAGAAAGAGAGCAGTTTGAACTGCAATTGCTTTCTGATGACCAGCTTAGTGATGAGCTGCAAAAGTCTATTGCTTCCTGGGAATTAAGCGCGAGCCATAACGATTCAGAAAAAGTATTCGATGCTGATGCTGCCTGGAATAAAGTTTCCGGTCAGTTAACTATTGAAAGACAACTGAATCCTGAGAAAACCAGATTCTCATTCCTTAAAATTGCTGCTACTATTATTCTTGTAGCCACAGCAGGCTTCCTGGTTCTAAGGTATTCAGATGTGGCAAGTACAAGTGACGTCCCCGTATTTGTAGCATCCTCTACTCATGTAGAAGAAATGGAGCTTCCAGATGGTTCTGTGATTAGACTAAATGCTAATTCCTCTATCTCTTATAATGAGACTTTTGGTGAAGACAACAGAAACGTAACTCTTATTGGAGGTGCTAATTTTGATGTTCAGCGAAACGAAGATCTACCATTTATTATTAGCACGGCTAATAGTGAGGTGGAAGTACTTGGAACTAGTTTTGAAGTAATGGCTTATGAAGATGAGTCGGTTGAGGTAAATGTTACTTCAGGTAAGGTTGGTTTCAAGTCGACAAAAGCTAAGGGTGAACCAGCTGTTTTGGAAGCTGGAGACAGAGCAGTACTATCTGCTGATGGAACCGAAATGCAGAAGGCCAAAACGAAGAACATGAATTATGCCGCTTGGTGGACAAGAAAATTGGAGTTCGATAATGTGAAGCTGAGTGAGATTGCGAAGGATTTGGAGAAAACTTATTGGGTAGATATTGAGGTATCACAGTCGGTCGCAAATTGTAAAGCTTCACTCTATGTGAATAATCAAACCTTAGAGCAGGCTTTGGAGGTTCTTCAGGCCACATTCCCTTCCACACTGAAGGTTACAACAGATAAAGAAAATCACATAAAATTAGACGGAATTGCATGTAACGATTAAATTGCTTCATGCATCGAAAGCTGGTCGTCTCATTTTTCTTCTTCGTTGCCATTAAATTATTTGCTCAGGACACTCAGAATTCTGTTCTTAATAACAAAATCTCAATTCAGTTCGAGAATGTAAGTTTACCTGCAGCACTTCGGCACCTAAACAGGGAAGCTAATCTGAGCTTTTCTTACAACAGCAATATTATTCCCCGAGATACCAGAATTGAAGAGTACTATGAGAATGTAACTGTCAAAGATTTGCTTGACGATTTGCTCTCAAAAGGTAATCTATACTATCGTGAGGTAAATGGCACAATCATTATACTCAAGCGCATTTATAGTGAAAGGACAGTTACCGGAGTGGTGGTCGATAGAGAGACACAGGAGCCACTTCCATTTGCCAATGTTTTCATAGATAATAGTACACTCGGTATTGCCACTGATCTGGAAGGTCGGTTTAAGATTGATAATATTCCTGATATCGGATTCAATCTAGTAGTGTCTTATGTAGGTTATAAGTCGAAAACCATTCCTTTCAACTACAAGCAAGAGGTTCAAAACAGAAATTTCATTATTGAGATGGAAATTGACCCTATAGCCCTCGAAAGCATTCAAGTCATAGGTAGATCCAGAAAGCGGAAAAGTAAAGATGACCGTAGGCTTTACAAGCGCTTTGAAGAAGAATTCTTGGGTAAGTCTGACAATGCCAAAGACTGTGAAATAGTAAACCCAGAGGTACTTGAATTTGAGATTCTGGATAGTCTGGATAACTACAAGGTAACTGCTGAAGACATCCTCTATATAGAGAACCAGGCACTTGGTTTTAGAATTGGTTACCTGCTCGAAGAATTTAGGTTTGAAAGTGGCACTAAGATAAACATTGGCTCAGCGCAGTTTAAGGAGTTGGAGCCTAAGTCTAGAAGACAGTATAGAAAATGGGAAGAAGCCAGAGAAGTTGCTTACAACGGTTCGGTGCTTCACTTCTTAAACTCTCTTATTACTGGCAGAGTGGAAGCGGAAGGCTTTAGGGTAAATGTAGTTCAATATGATTCGGTTACTTCTGAATACACGACTCCATTAAATCCTCAGCCGCTTAATCAAATTCTTCAGGTGGAGAAAACAGACAGAGAGTATTTATATACTCTTAAAGCGATTGGAGATATCGAAGTAACCTACAGAGGAGAGTTTGAAGAAGATGATTACAAGAAGCTATATAGAAGTAGCTCAAAAAGTGGTAACTATAAATACACCGATAAGAAGGCACGTTCTTCCATTGCCTTATCTGATAGCCAGAGTCTGACTAGTTATCAGGTTTTTGGATATGATCTTGATGAGGTAGAACTCTTCCAGAAGTCTATTATTTTCTTTAATAAACTAGAGACACCTATAAGCTTTCCTGGACAGTTTATTAGTCCAAGAGATGTTACTTTCGGAGGTTGGTGGCGCTGGGGAGCTTTTTCCGATGTACTCCCTCTCAACTATCGCCCTTCTAACTAAAGATGTTGTAAGCTAAGAGTGCGGCAAAGTAAGCTACTGCCGACATGTAGATGGTTTGTATTATTGGCCATTTCCAGCCTTTTGTTTCTCTGTAAACCACTGCCAACGTGCTCATACATTGCATGGCAAATGCATAAAAAACCATCAGTGAGAAGCCTAAGGCAGGGGTATACATTTTCTCACCAGTTCTAGGATTGATTTCCTTACTCAACTTCTCTTTAATAGTGAGTTCATCCTCTTCATCGGCCCCAATGCTGTAGATGGTTGAGATGGTGCCAACAAACACTTCTCTGGCAGCAAATGAAGTAATCAGGGCAATGCCAATCTTCCAGTCGTAGCCAAGCGGTCTAATGGCGGGCTCAATGAACTTACCAAATCTTCCTGCATATGAGTGTTCCAATTGAAAAGCACTAATGGCTACCTCAATTTCCTCTTCTGAGGTATTGACAGGAAGTTCTGATCTGACAATCTCTTCAGCTTGTGAGAACTTTTCGCCAGGGCCATAAGAAGCTAAAACCCATAAAATAATGGAGATGGCAATGATTACTTTACCGGCTTCAAATACAAAGGTGGTAGACTTCTCATAAATGGTGAGTCCTACGTTTTTCCACTTGGGAACCTTATAAGTAGGAAGCTCCATAATGAAGTAACTTCTCTGCTTGGCTTTGATGATGAATTTCATAATCCAGGCAGACAAAATTGCCGCAATTAATCCAAGCAAATAAAGACCAGTAAGTACAAGTCCTTGAAGGTTGAAGAATCCGAAAATCTCTTTCTGCGGAACTACCAAGGCAATTAACAAGGTGTAAACGGGTAGTCTGGCCGAGCAACTCATAAAAGGAGTTACAAAAATGGTGATGAGCCTGTCTTTCCAGCTTTCAATGTTTCGGGTGGCCATAATGGCCGGAATAGCACAAGCCATACCCGATACCAAAGGCACTACACTCTTGCCATTCAAGCCGAAAATCCTCATGATTCTGTCCATCAGAAAAACAGCCCTCGACATATAGCCTGACTCTTCCAGAAGAGAAATGAAGCCAAATAGCAACGCAATTTGAGGGATGAATACTACTACTCCTGCTAAGCCTGCAATGATTCCATCTGTGATGAGATCATTGATTACCCCTGATGGTAAAGCGCCTCTAACCCAAGAGGAAAACTCAGTCATAGAGTTTTCAATGAGATTCATTGGCCACTCAGACCAAGCAAATATGGCCTGAAATAGCAGCAAAAGTATAGCAGCAAAGATGAGGTAACCGAAGACCTTATGGGTAATTATTTTATCTGCTTTTTGAGACAGACTTAAAGTTTTCGCGTCATCAGTTTTAATGTTCCTGTCTACCGTTTCTGATATCAGCGCATACCTTCCGAGAACCTCTTGCGATTGTGTGGGAACGTCATAGAATCCGGTATCCTTTTTTATTTGTTCAATCTGCTCTCGCTCATCATCAGATAGAAAGCTAAGTCGAACGTTTTGTTGTGCATATTGGTACGCCCTGTAGTCTTCGTCCAGCTCAAAGGCCTTTTTAATTCCATCAATTGTCTCTTCAGCCAGTTCTCTAACAGGATAAAATGGCTTGGCCGGTACTCTCAGGTTTTCAGTTAGCGCATTTTTGAGTGCTTCAATTCCCAGGCCCGAATGAGAATTTGTAGGAATTATTTTTACTCCCAAGTCAATAGATAAAGACCTGAGGTTGAATTTTAATTTTCTTCGCTCTGCCAAATCCATCATGTTCAATACGAGAACACATGGAATTTTCAGATCACGAATTTGGGTAAAGAGAAGAAGGTTTCGCTTCAGATTGGAGGCATCGGCCACAACAATAATTACATCAGGGTGCTGTGGATGATTGAGATTTAGAAGAACCTCCTGAACAATTTGCTCATCTAATGTTTTTGGGAAGATACTGTAGGTGCCGGGAAGGTCAGTTAAC
>JABXIP010000272.1 GCA_013373005.1 Cytophagia bacterium
ATCAAAGAAGGAAAAACCTCAGTGGCCGCTTCAGTACGTTCTACCTACAGCAATTGGCTGGTACATTCTATCAAAACAGATTATGCCGATTTAAGTGATAGCAAGGTTGGTTTTTACGATGCCACCTTAAAACTAACTCACTTGGTTTCAGAAGATACCAAGCTTTCATTTACAGGCTATTCAAGCAAGGATGCCTTTAGTTTGGAGGGAGATACTACTTACAGATGGCACAATCTGCAGGCCAGTGCAAGGTTAGATCATCAGTTTACACCACAGTTGGGTTCAGACTTTACTTTAGGATACACATTGTATGGTTATGATGTAGAAAATGAAGACCCTCGTCAGGCTTCTGAATTGACCTACAGAATTGGTGTAACCGCACTCAAGTCAGCATTTCATTTAGATAAAAGAGATCACAAGCTGGACTTTGGTTGGCAGCTTTCGCATTACCTCTTTAAACCTGGTATGCTAGAACCTACTGCTTCAACATCGAATGCCGCTACCATTAAAATGGATAATCAATATTCCATTGAGAACGCCTTTTACATTAATGATGAATGGGAGCTTAGCGATAACCTCACCCTTGAAGGAGGCTTAAGAATACCCATGTTCTTTTCGTTCGGCAAGGCAGATGTGTTTACCTATGAACCCGGGCAAATCAAGCAGCTCTCTACCATAACAGATACACTAAATTATAAAGGTGGAGAGGTGATCAAGTCTTATTTTGGGCTTGAGCCGCGTCTTTCAATGAATTGGAAATTCGCTCCCGAGACTTCACTAAAAGTTGGCTACAACCGCATTTATCAGTTCCTGCATTTAGTTACCAATACTGCAGCAGTTACACCTGTAGATATCTGGCAGCCAAGTGGTTATTATTTCAGACCGCAAATTGCAGATCAGGTTTCTGCCGGACTGTTCAAAGACTTTAATGAGAAAGCCTACGGAATATCAACTGAAGTCTTTTATAAACACATAGATAACCTCATAGACTTTAAGGATGGTGCACAGCTTATTCTCAACAATCATTTAGAAACTGAGCTACTACAAGGAACAGGCGAAGCCTACGGGGTTGAGACCTCTTTTTTTAAGAATTCTGGAAAGTTTACTGGAAACCTGAGCTACACATATTCAAGGTCATTTAGAACCATTGCCGGACCAACAAATAGTGAGTCCATTAACCAGGGAGAACGCTATCCTGCCAATTATGACCAACCACATATCATTAATCTAAGCTGGAAGCTGGAGATGTCTAAAAGGCACTACTTTACTGGAAACTTCACTTATCACAGTGGCAGACCTGTAACCATCCCATTGGCTGTTTTTGGATATGATAACAATTCAGTGGCTTATTTTTCAGGAAGAAACCAATACAGAATTCCTGACTATCACAGACTAGATTTGGCTCTGGTTGTAGAGGGAAACCACAATAAACGCAAGAAGTGGAAAGGTACCTGGGTATTCTCCATCTACAACGTTTATGCCCGAAAGAATCCATATACGATTTTCTTCAGAACCTCCAATGCTGGAGTTCCTGAACCATATCAGTTGTCTATAGTAGGCACTTTGTTACCATCAATTAGCTATAACCTCAAACTAGATTGATGACTCCTAATAGGACATATTGCCTGATCATTTTGCTGAGCTTGCTGGGCTTAACTACATGTGTTGAACCTATTGAATTTGATGTACCTCCAGCAGAATCGCTGGTGATTATCGAGGGTTCTGTTACCAATGAAGATGAGCCATATACTGTGACTATCACAAGAGCCATTCCATTGAGCGCTGATAGCTTGGTAAAGCCTCCTGTAGAGCGGGCAATGGTTCGTTTGTATGACGACCAGAATAATGTCGAAGATTTTCAGGAGGTAAGCCCTGGAGTTTACCAAACTGGAGGAGCTATTAGAGGAGAAATAGGCAGATCCTATCATATTAGAGTTGAACTGGAAGACGGAACTGTCTTTGAATCGGAGCCAGACCTAATGAAGCCGGTAGGCAATGTAGAAGAGATTCGTTACGAATTCGAAACACGAACTGAAGAGCATAATTTCGTTGAAGCTCAAAGGGACGTATTCAATGTATACATCGATTCTGATGCAGGTCCCGGGGTGGGAAACTATGTACGTTGGAGATATAATGGTGTCTACCGAATAGTTACCAATCCAGAATTGAAACTTGAGGTTTTGCCATGGTCCAATCTTCCAAGGCCAATTCCAAGAGCTTGTAGTGGCTTTAGAACTGCCGGTCACCCTAGTGGTTCCGGTTATATTTTGGTACAGTACCGCGATTGTACCTGCTGCGAATGCTACGTTTATCAGCATGAGAAAGCTCCTCAACTATCTGATGACCTGTTAATTGCAGATAAGCAGTTCAATAACATCAAAGTAGGAGAAGTACCTATCAGTAACATCACTTTCTACGATAAGTACCTCATTGAGGTAGAGCAAATGAGCATGACTCAGGTAGCCTTCGAATTCTTCAAGCTCATTAGAATTCAGAAGACTGAAGCTTCTAATATCTTTCAACCGCCTTCGGGTGAATTGATAGGCAATGTTTTCCCACTCAATTCAGAAGATCGTGTTGTAGGTCTTTTTTGGGCTTCCGCAGTAAGCAAAAAGACACATTTCTTAACCAGAGATGATATTCCCTACAACCTGACTCCAACGGAAACCATTGCGGAGTCATGCCTCAGTTATTTTGATGATGCCACCACCACTAAACCGGATGCCTGGTGAAGTATTCAAAATATTTGATATTGTCCTTACTCTTAGGTTGCGTTGAGCCGATTGAATTTGATGTTCCTCCGGCAAAATCACTCATTATCATTGAGGGCTCAATAACCAATGAAGATTCTCCATATATGGTAAACATATCTAGAGCGGTATCATTGAATCTCGATAGTTTAGTCAGTCCGCCAGTAGAAAATGCGGTGATAACTCTGTTCAGCAGCGACAATGAAGTAGATAGTTTTCAGGAGATTAGCCCCGGGGTTTATCAGAGTCAAGGCCTTATCAAAGGGGAAATAGGAAAGTCTTATCACATACGGGTTTTGCTGGAGGATGGGACTGTTTTTGAATCGGAGCCTGATATGATGAAGCCTGTTGGTAGGGTAGAAGACATTCGATTTGAATATGAAGAAAGGCTGAAAGAAGAATTTTTTGGAGATGTAAGAAGGGATGTGTTCAATGTTTTTATCGATTCTGATGTTGGAACCGGCTCAGGTAACTATGTGCGCTGGAGATTCAATGGAACTTATAGAATTGTGACCAATCCTGAGCGGAGAGAAATTGTATTACCATGGTCCGATAGTGCTTTAAAGTCTCCCAGGCCTTGCAGTGGATTTATTACGGCTGGAACTAAAAGCGGTGTAGGTACCAGACTGGTACAAGTGGCACCGTGCGAGTGCTGTGAATGCTGGGTAAGTCAGCCGGAAAAGGCCCCACAGTTGTCAGATGACCTGCTTATTGCTGATAAAAAGTTCAACAATATAAAAGTGGGCGAGGTGCCTATTAACAATGTCAGCTTTTTCGATAAATACATGATACAAGTAGAGCAAATGAGCATGACCCAAACCGCCTTTGAATTCTTCAAACTGATAAGAATTCAGAAAACGGAGGCATCCAGTATTTTTCAACCACCTTCTGGAGAGATAATAGGCAATATTAAGGCTATTAGCTCTGATACGAGAGTGGTTGGGCTGTTTTGGGCCTCGGCCGTAAGTAAGCGAACAGCATTTATTGAAAAAGACTATATCCCATATCCACTGACTCCAACTGAGCTAATACCTGAGTCGTGTCTTATCGAGTTTAATTATTCCACAACTACAAAACCCGAAGCCTGGTGAAGTATACCAAGTACATTATATTATTCCTTTTGCTGGGATGCATAGAACCAATTGAGTTCGAAATACCACCTGCCGAGTCATTACTCATAATTGAGGGAATGATCAACGATGAGGATGGACCTTATACGGTACAAATTTCAAGAGCGGTTCCACTTTCGGTAGATACATTGGAGGTTCCACCTGTGTCTGGTGCTTCAGTAAGACTTCATGACGACTTAGGGAATGTTGAAGACTTTGATGAAACCGAACCGGGTATTTATCAGACCAGAGGAGCTATCAAGGGCGAAGTAGGGCGCTCGTACCATATTACGGTTTCAGTTGATGGAAAGAGCTATGAATCGACTCCTGAGGAGATTAAACCTGTAGGTCAGATTTCAGAGATTCGCTATGAATTCAAGGAAGAGCGTATTGAAGACTTATTCGGAGAAAAGAATAAGGACCATTTCAATATCTATGTTGATGCTGAGCAAGGAGATGAAACGGGAGGTTATGTGCGCTGGAGAATGACTGGTACGTATAAGGTTGAAACAACACCACAACTAAGAGAAACACTACATCACCCGGGTGCAGTGCCGTTAAAGGCACCAAGGCCTTGCAGCGGCTATACCACGGCAGTTCATCCAAGCGGTAGAGGGACAATCATAGTTAAGGTGGGAGAGTGCACCTGCTGCGAATGCTATGTTGATATGAAAGAATCAGTTCCTCAGGTTTCCGATAACCTTTTGGTAAGCGAAGGAAGCTACAATAATGTCAAGATTGGCCGAGTACCCGTTAATAGTGCCACATTTATGGAAAAATATATGGTGAGGGTAGAGCAGATGAGCCTCAGTAGAACTGCCTTTGATTTTTTTAAACTCATTAATATTCAAAAAGAGCAGGCCAGCAATATTTTTCAACCTAGCTCCGGAGAATTACTAGGAAACATAAAAGCACTCAATTCTCAAGACAGAGTATTGGGCTTGTTCTGGGCTACCTCTATTACTGAAAAGGTAACTTTTATTGAAAGGGACGATGTACCTTATCCTGTACCTGATTTCCCTGGAGCCAATGAATCTTGCCTGCTTGAATTTGATTATTCTACCACTGAACCACCTGAAGAATGGAACTAAGAAGGACTTTTTTATTGATACTGCTTTTAGCTGGAGGCCATATGCTTTTGGCTCAAAAGTCTGTTCAGGGCATTGTTGAAGCCTATGAGAAGTATGAAACAGAATGGCCTTCTCAGAAGATATATGTTGCATTCAACCAGGAAAAGTATGCTCCTGGCGATACCGTGTTCTTTAAGGCCTATTTGCTGAGTGCCGACCTGGGTTTGTGGAGTGGATCGCAGATGATGGAAATCAATCTGTTAGATAAGGATGGAGAGGTAAGACAAAAGGCAACCATCAAAACCCAAGATGGAATGGGGAGCAATCAATTGATTTTACCTGAAGATCTGGAGGCCGGTTTATACAACTTTACTGCCTTCACCAATTGGATGAGGAATTTCGATGCATCAGTCATGTTTGAGCAGAATCTGATGGTGGTGAAGGATTTTCAGATCGAAACAGCTGCGAGCAAGCCGCTATACGGTATTGAAGGAGGTAATCTTACCAATGGTCTTCTTTCGAACATTGTGGTTAAGTCAATGACACCTGAATCTCTGGTTTACCTAAAAGATCAAAACGGAGAAAGGATTGATTCGGTAATGACAGATGCTTTGGGATTAGGAGTATTAAAAGCCGTGGCCGATAAGGCCAACAACTATTTTCTCGAAGAGGGTGATGCTGTTGTATTTATGCCTACGGTTCAAGACTTCGGATACAATTTGTCTGTTACCTTACCACGCTCTAGTACTGAAGATGTTAGGATTTTAGTCTCGGCACAACCGGCTCCAAATGCATCAGAATTATCTTTTATTATTACTTCAAAAGGAAAAGTGGTCTACCATGAGGCTATACCTGGTAATCAGGCCAGGGTTGGAAAAAGTATTGGTCAGGATAGATTAAGCCCGGGTTTATATCAGGTTTCACTCTTAAGTTCTGAAGGTGAAGTTTTAGGTTATAGAGAGTTTTATCTGAAAGATGATAATAGTGCTGACTTAAAACTCAATGTATCTTCTGAATCGGTTGCTCCAAGAATGTCTGTAGATATGAACATTGAAGCTTTGGGCCAAACCGGAGGTGGAGATCAGCTCTCTGTGTCAGTCATTAATGCCGATGTGCAGAACTTTTCAAGCCTCGGTTTGGCTGAAAAAATAACCCTGGCAGATAGAGTTTCTAGTTTGTCTCATATACATGAAACAGAAGGCCTAAGCAGTTTAATTGATCAATATCTCATACTGAAATCCAAGCCGATTGACTGGACAAAAATCATCAATTACGATGGTTCAAAACCCACATATGGCTATTCTACATTGTTTCAGATGACCGGAATAGCCAAAGACTCGACCGGAGCTAATTTGCCCGACAATTCAACCCTTATGTTCTATCTTCAAAACGATCTGATGCGTTATGAAGTGAACATTATTCAAGGCGGGTATTTTCAGCTTAACCTGTTGGACATTTATGGCGAAGACGAACTCTTTATTATTGCTGAAAAACCATCTGGAGAAGAGGTTTTAGATATTGATATTGAGTGGATTCACTTACCATTGCCTGAATTTAAAAAGGCACCTGAATTCAAGCTTTTAGATGTTGAAGACACATATGCGCAGTTCAATGGTAAGCGTAGAAAAGTAGACCATTCGTTTGAGTTTTTCTCTTCCAAAGCCAACCTGGATTCTTTAGCAGATTTAAATCGAAGCCGAGCACCCAAAGTGCCGATCTTAGAAGGTGATAATTCATTTAATGTGGAAGATTTTTACCTCTTTCCAACCTTTGGGGAGTTTCTCAATGAGGTGGTGAGGCCGCTACGCGTTGGGCAGCAAAAAGGTAAGCCTTTGGTAAGAGTTAGGTTCTTGGAGCCAGATATTGCCACTGGAGACCCGCTTTATATCATAGACGGTATTGCTACTAAAAACACAGAGTTCTTCCTGTCGCTAGATCCGAAGTCTCTGAAAACCATTTCGGTGATTAAATATCCTAAAAAGCTTTCCCGATTCGGTCAGATGGCCAAAAATGGGATCGTCATAGTGGACACCAAAACAGGCAATGTGAGAGAGCCACTGAATGAAAACAGGTTGATTTATGGGCTGAATAGCCCAATGGACTTTCCTGAATTAAACGCAGAATGGGCTAATGAATCGGGAAATCCGGAATTCAGATCTACTGTTTATTGGAATCCATTGGTTGAGCTAAATGAAGCTGGCAAAGCTTCTGTTCAATTCATTAACTCAGACGATATTGCTACGCTGGCCATTCGCATTGAAGGCTTTGTAGGTGGTAGACCCGTATCTTTGATGAAGAAGATTGAACCCAGCCAGGTAGGTCAATATTAGCCAATTAGTTGTCTTGCTGTTTTTCCTTGATGATACTTTCCAATGCATCTGCGACTGCTAGCGTATCAGCACCTGGGTTACTACTCCTAATGTTTTGTGCAGCCATTCTAAGGAATTTAATCGGCCAATGTTGAATGAATTCCGGCAGAATAGTATATACGCCATTACCATTTCCATCAGGGCCCATATTCTCTCGAATAAAGCTTTGTTGAACCAGAAGCTTCAGTGTTTCATCAGTATCCAATCGAGCCATAATGTTATCCATGGCATTGTTGACAATTTCATTGTCAGGATTTCTATCAATGTAATTAATGGCTGTAACCAAATCTATGGCAAACCATGGAATTCGATCGGTCCATTTATCAATGAAAAGATCCCTTTCTTCCATCTCTTCAAGATTGGCTCCGGCAACTTCTAAGTAATAAACAAGTGCAGGCTCTTTGTTGGGGAAAATGGCCATAATCAGGCCCATAATGTTTTCGGCAGATTCATTGAACATGGCCTGAGGATTATAGCCTCTTTCTCCTTTTGGAGCATCCGTCATAAATCCCTCTTTAATGAGGTAGTCGTAGGCTTCTTCCAATTCATAAGTAGTAGCAGTGAATACCCCACTATCTTTATTACCACATGCTGTTATTGCTGCGAATAAAGCCAAAGCCATCAATTGAAAACCTTTCATGTCGCGAAAATAGTTGAGTAGGTTAACTCGGGCAAACTAATCGTGGTTATTAAATTACTCAATTCTTTATCCAACAAGTTAGCCTTTTTTAGTCACCCCATTGCATCACCAAAGTGGTGGGGTTCTCAAAGAGGTCTCTGGCCTCTGAATGATATTTCAAACCGGGGATGGTTTCTAGTTCATCTCTGTATTCAGTTCTTGAAATGATATAGCCAGATGGAGATTGGATCATAGCCTCTTTTATCTCATCAAGTTCTGCGTATCGTGGAATCTCTCTTTCCAGGGCAAACACAAAAGCCGGATTCAATCGTGAATAGGAAATGATGGTTTTGGTGGTGTCCATTCCCGGTAAAAGCTTTCTCACTGGGTTTTCCGCATCTACCTGAGGGAAGATCAGGTAGAAAAACAGAAGTATAGTGGCTACCCATCCTGCTACATTCCAGCGAATGAGAGAAGTGATTGAATGCGTTTTAAAGATCACTTTGAGGTTGTAAATACCCACAGCAGATAGAATGATAAAGTAGAAGCCCAGACTGCTCAAATGACTAATCGATTGATCGCCCTGAAGTCCGAAATAGATGCCTAACGGAAAGCCCAGCAAGAGAATGGAATATAGAATGAGACCTAGCTTATTCCATTTGTTCATCAACCAACTTGAATCAATCTGAGACAGGTACACCCCAAGAACAACAGCCAAAACAGGGTATGATGGTACTGTATAGTTTGGAAGCTTGGTGCTGGAGGAAGCAAAGAAGATAACCACCACAAGTCCGGCAATAAGTGAGTAGAGCAGCGGCTCATTCTTTCTTTGTTTTACTGCCATTATGATGCTTTGGAATACAAAAGGCAGAAAGGAGAGCATGCCCAATACAAACACAAAGGCAAAGGTGATGAGGAAGATTCCTTCATGGCCTTCCATGGCCTCAGAGTATCTGGAGAAGTTATGCTTGAAGAAAAAGTCTTCTGTCCAGGCACCATTCGTTTGTTTATCTACCTCTTGATACCAAGGAAAGGCTACCATCAGTGAAATAAGTATACCTCCTATGGGCTGCATGCTCCAAATGGTTTTCAGCTTAAAGTCTTTGTTGAGTATTAGGAATATCAAGGCTGTTAAGCCAGGTAAAGCCAAGGCAATTGGCCCTTTGGTGAGTAAACCGCATCCAATAGCAAAGTAGAAAAAGAAGAGGTGCCAGCGGTTACCTGTTTTATAGGCATCGTAAAAAGAAAAGAATGCCCAGGTCATGAAAAAGATAAGGTAAGGATCTGGAACCGACATATGAAACTGCAGGTTGAAGTGCAGTGATGCAATAAGCACCAGACTAGCCATAATGGCGGCTCTGGTATTGAAATGCTTCAACACAAAAAGGAAAGTCAATACAATGGTGAGTACGCCAAAAAGCGAGGAAAAGAATCTAGCGCCAAAAGCATTCACGCCAAATAGGCTATAACCCGCAGCCATAAAGTAATAATGAAGGGGAGGTTTGTCCGTTCTTAATTCACCATTGTAGTAGGGTACCACATAGTTGCCACTTTCATACATGTAGCGTGCAGCTTCGGCATTTTTAGCTTCATCTAGTGCATATACATCCAGTCCGCCAATATTGGCAAACATTACTGCAATGGACAGTGCTACAAGTA
>JABXIP010000502.1 GCA_013373005.1 Cytophagia bacterium
CAACAACAGATTACAAGTCAGAAATCTGATGAGCAGCCAAGATTGGTGACATGGAACATATCATCCAACCAATTATATGCGCTGGAAGACGATTTGGTAGAAAGCGTTTCTTTCAACAGTTCAAACTCCATAGGGATAGGAAGAGACAACACCCCCTATGCTGTGGACGCCCGTTTCGGTCGAGGATTCAGTGATTTGTATACCGTTAGCCTAACAGGTGAAAAGACGAAAGTGACCGAAAAGATATCCAGCGTTTATGCAATCAACTCGAGCAATGAACAACTGGTTTATGCTCAGAATGAAAAACTATACTTATACCATATCAAGGAAGGACGTTCTCAAGAGATTGATCTTCCACTAGGACATTCTTTCTTCAATGAGGAAGACGATCACCCCACTCCTTCTCTTAGACCTTACGGTTTCTCTGCCTGGTCAAAAGACGGTAAAACAGCCATTATCAATTCGCAATTTGACCTATGGATGCTCGACACTAAAACAGCTAAGATTACTCAATTGACCAACGGTAAGGATGAGAAGCTTCAACACAGATTGGTGACAAAAGACTGGAGAAACCCTGAGTTTAAAAAGGGAGATGAATTGATCATCAGCCTTTTCAATGAAAATACAAAAGACTCAGGTTTCGGTACTTTGATTCCTGGAAAAACTCTCAAAACCATCTCCTTTGAGTCTCGCTCAATCAGCGGACTTATTTTTCCTGAAGAAGGCAATGGACTAATGTATACTAAGCAGAACTTCGATGAATCACCCGATAAATTTTATCGCGCTGCACTCTCAGGTTCAGAAACACAACTTACTCAGATGAATCCTCAACAGGAAGAATTCCACTGGACTAAGGCTGAGTTGATTAGTTATACTAACTATGCCGGAAAAGAACTTCAAGGTATTTTATACTACCCCGCTGACTATGTGCCGGGTAAAAAATACCCGATGGTTACTTACATCTATGAAAAGTTGAGCAGTGGATTCCGAAGCTACCCAAGCCCTAGAATTACCGATTATTATAATACAGGATTCTTTACCCAAAATGGCTATTTCGTATTGAGGCCAGACATTGAATTCAAAGCCTCAGATCCTGGCCGATCATCAGCAAGGTCATTGG
Source organism: Cytophagia bacterium (assembly GCA_013373005.1). Taxonomy (GTDB): domain Bacteria; phylum Bacteroidota; class Bacteroidia; order Cytophagales; family Cyclobacteriaceae; genus Roseivirga. The sequence continues at coordinate 1,121 of JABXIP010000502.1, forward strand.
AAGCAGTAGTAGCCGAAGTGGTAAAAACAGGGATGGTAGATGAGAAGAAAGTAGGACTTATTGGCCATTCCTGGGGAGGATACCAGGCCAACTTTGTCCCTACTGAGACCGATATTTTTGCGGCTTCCGTAGCCGGAGCAGGTTTAACCAACCTCTTCAGCATGTATGGCGCCATCAGCCCTGCCTTTGGCGGAGCTCCTGAGAGCGGTCACTTTGAGGTAAGCCAGGAACGCATGGTTCAACCACCTTACGAAATCCCGGAAGCCTACATGAATAACTCAGCCGTTATGAATGTGCATAAGCTCAAAACTCCAATTCTAATGGAGGTTGGCGACAATGACACCAACGTGAACATGAGACAAAGCATGGAATACTACAATGTGGGTCGAAGAGCCGGGAAAGAAATGGTATTGTTGATTTATGCCAAGGAAGGTCATGGTCTGAGGAACAGAAATAACCAGATTGACTACCATAACCGAATTATGCAGTGGTTCGGACACTACCTGAAGGATGAACCTGCACCTTTATGGATGAAAGAAGCCCAGTCATATGCAGAACAGCAAAGAATGCTAAGTAACTGGAAGGAATATAATGGAGAAGAGAAAGGCTCTGAAAATAAATAAGGAGAGAACAGCATAAAACAAGAAAGCCAAAGGTTAACCTTTGGCTTTCTTGTTAATTAGTGGTTTCACCCAATGCTTCAAGAAATGCTGTATTGCCTTGCTTCTTAGCATAGTCAATGGCGCTCATTCCTTTATTGTCTTTTAGCGTTGCATCGGCCTGAGCCTCAACCAACATATCAATGATCTCCGCTGTACCAAAACCTGCAGCGTAGGTCATTACATTGGCTCCATTGAAGTTTCTGGTGTAGACCGAAGCCCCTTTAGACAAAAGATACTCGGCCACTTCCGAAAAGCCTTTGAACACTGCTCCCATCAAAGCAGTATTACCAGCACCATCCACATCATTGATGCGGGCTCCATTTTCGATCAGAAACCTAACTATTTCCAATCTATTGAAGTAAGCGGCCATAATTAATGGAGTAAACCCTCGCTCATCAGTAGTATTTATCAAGCTTGGGGTGTCTAAAATGATGGCTTTCACTTCAGAAGTCTCGCCTGAGCGTATTGCACTGTATAAGGATAGAATAAGTTCGTTCATACCTTTCTGCTTTATGTTCCGAACCAAAAATGACTATATCTACACGTTCAATCAAATTGAAAGTCTAAACGCAGTATTGATAAAAGTTATAAGCTATACACTAGCTTACTGCAAACCTAATGGCAGTCTTATATTCCAAAGGATTGGTTTTGGAAGGATCATTTAGGTACTCCTCAAAAGGATGGACACCTTTTCTTGGCTTAAATGCCTTGCTTCGCTGAAGATTACTAACGAGAGACCATGCGTTACCCAAATGCTCATAAGGTCCGGTATGAATGACGCTGTAAGTACTTGTGGAAGGAATTTCACCAGTAATAAATTCTGATGGTATATCAGCAGGAATTGAACTAACCGGAACTGCTACTGTGTACTCACAGGTACCTTTTCCAAACTTCCATTTATGGTAAATGGACAATGGGTTGCCTGCTACCAAGTCCATCTTATCTCCCATATAAGCCCATAGCTTATCAAAATCTTTGGTCATTGCTTCACTGATATCTGCAATCTTACAGGTAGTGGTTATGCCCAAATAAGTGCAGCCTGAGTAGCTTCCTTTTTCCTCTATTTCCAAATTGGAGTGAACCTCCCCGTCTTCGGTATAGTCCTTTAAGAGCTTCAAACCTCTTTCAAAGTCCATCCCCACAAAGCCTTCCATCATTTTGGTCATAAAGAACATAAAGAAGGGCATTGAGCTTTCCATGCTCCAGGTTACACTAGTCTTATCACCAGAGGATTTGAGGAAGAAGGCCACTTTTGCTTTAGATTTCCATGGCTTGAGAAAAACCAAATCTATATCCAGGCTTTCGTTCTCCTTTTCCGAGATAATCGTCATGTGACCAGAGCCTGTTCGTTTGCCTTCCCACTCATAGTATTTAGCATCGTCTCTTACCGTTACTTTTGCTTCGGGTTCGAGAATCAACCAGGGAGACCAGGAGATCCAATGGTTGAGGTCATTGACTTTAGAAAACACGGCTTCGACCGGGGCTTTGATCTCTATCGATCGGGAAACATTCATCTTAGGCATAGCTGTTGAGTTTTTTACACGATGAATATAAGCTTTTTAAAAATCAGTTACATCGCTACTCCCTTTCAAACCTGCTCATTGTTTTCATTTTAGCAAAAAGCTTCTCATTTCGAAAAAGGAATTCTCCTGAAACCGCTCTATTTCTCCAAAAAACGAGTTTTTATCCGTTGGCACCTTGATTGACATATTGGTTCTCAAAATTCGAAAACCATGAAAAACGAACTGAAACTATTTGCCATCACACTTTTGTCAGCCTTAGTTCTTTACGGATGTAAGGCCAGTAACACACTTAAAGGAGCCGGTATCGGTGGAGCTGCCGGAGGTGTATTAGGTGGAGTAATTGCAGGAAAAGACAATACAGCTACAGGAGTAATTATTGGCGCAGCTATTGGTGGAACTGCCGGTGCTTTAATCGGTAAGAGAATGGACAAGCAAGCCGAAGAATTAAGAGCCGATCTTGAAGGTGCCGAGGTTGAACGTGTAGGCGAAGGAATCAAAATTACTTTCGATTCGGGGCTCATGTTTGCCACCAACCAATCGACCCTGAATGTAGACACCAAGCAAAATTTGCAAAACCTGGCCTCAGTACTTCAAAAATATGAAGATACCAATGTGCTGATTGAAGGTCATACTGACAGCACAGGTGACGAGGCTTACAATCAATCATTGTCAGAAAAAAGAGCCTCTTCGGTTCAGGACTATCTAATTAATCTGGGGCTAGAATATGGAAGATTGAGTATTGCCGGATATGGTGAATCTCAGCCTGTGGCCGACAATGGAACCGCAGCCGGAAGACAAGCAAACAGAAGAGTTGAAGTGGCCATTTATGCCAACGACAAAATGAAAAGAATGGCTAAAAGAGGTGAATTAGGAGACTAAGAAACAACTAAATGAATCCTAAAGGGAAGTTGAAAAGCTTCCCTTTTTTTATAGTTATCCAATAGTTACAATATCACCATTCCGAACCAACGTAAGTCTGGTTAAGGGGGCATTTGCCGGGCCAGTAACTACTTCTCCTTCAAAATTGAATTTAGATCCATGACAACTGCAATGAAATATCTCATTGGAAGTATCCCAATCTCTTGTACAACCGCTGTGGGTACATCGGGAACCGAAAGCTTTCAAGTCGCCATCATCATTCACAATGAGAACGTTTTCTGAGGGATGCAGTACCCAACCACCGTAATTTTCCAACGGAATATAAGCCACATCATTCAAGTTAAACTCAATCGACTTTTGTACCCCTCCACTTGGCGCTTCGTCAACATCAATGGAGCAACTCTCCAATGAGATTCCGAAATAGGCTAAAACGGTTGCAGCAGACGCATTTTTAAGGAATTCGTTTCTATTCATGACATCATCTTTTCAGAATATACGAGAAGACCATGCTGGTCAGACTTATGTCATAAATGTTAACACTGATCAACCGAAATAGTTATTTTCGCCATCCTTAAGCATTGATATTGAACCACCAGCCTAACCCAGAAATACTTGTAAGCCTAGTCAAAGACATGATGCCCTTTGGTAAATACAAGGGTACTAAGCTCTGTGATTTACCGATTCATTATCTGGAATGGTTTAACAGAGAGGGATTCCCTAAAGGAAAGCTAGGTATGCAGCTGCAAACCATTTATGAAATAAAGCTCAACGGCTTAGAAGAAATTATCTACCGACTCAAGAAGACTATTTAACAGCGGCTAAGACCTTCTGCATCATCTCTCCTATTTTGTTCGGCTCCAACCATCGAGTAACCAACACCATATTGTTGGTTTTATCTACCACAATAAAGTTGCCTCCAAAACCCGCTGCAAAGTAGATAGACTCATCGTCTACCTGCTGCCATTTTCTCGGGCCTTTATTCAACCACCACATATAACCGTAGCTTTCTGAGGCTTCTGAAGGTTGCTGAACTGCATTAACCCAATTTTCAGAAATCAATTGTTGACCATTCCATTTTCCATTATTCAGGAACAGTAAACCAAATCTGGCGTGGTCTAGAGCACTGATGAAGATGCCTCCTCCGGAATGTCCACCACCCGTTACAGACTGCATTTTAATACCATCAATATTAACCCAGGCCTTATCTCCACCATACCAGCGCCAGGTGGTTGAAGCGCCAATAGGATCCATTATTCTTTCTTTCAAAACCTGTGGAAGTGGTTTTCTCCAAACGTTCAATAAGGAATACGCAAGCACATTGACCCGTACATCGTTGTACTCCATTACAGTGCCCACCTCAGCAGGTTTGGCCGATTTCCAATCATCAATATCACCTCTTCTTGGAGGTCTGTCGGCCCAATCATATAATCCAAACAGCTGCCCAGACCATGCAGATGACTGATTGAGTAAATGATGCCACTTAATGGTAGAGTTATGAGCACCATCGAAGGTGCCATCCCAAACATAGTCTCCGACCAAGTCTTGTGTACTGGCAATTAATCCATCGTCTACTGCCAATCCTGCCATGGTAGAAAGGTAACTTTTAGTCACACTGAAGGTCATGTCTACTCTATCAACATCGCCCCATTGAGCTACTATATATCCGTCTTTGATAATTACTCCGGCAGGCCCTCCTCTTTTCTTCGTTGGACCAAGAATTTCATGAAATGGCTCGCTGCTAAACCCTTCAAGAATGGCAATTCTTAAATCTCTGGAACCTGAATATTCATTGGCTTCGGCAAACTTTACTGCCTCATCAAGCAGCTGCTGATCAAGTCCTAAACTGCTGGGTGCTTTGCTTTCCCAAATTCCTCTAGGCGGAAAATAGTTTTGGGCAGAAACTGATATGGAAATAAAAAGTAGGGTGCAGAGTACTAGTGGCTTCATACGGTTCAATTTAACTCGAATGAACTGACATCCAACCATCAAATCAATAAGCCTTACATGAATGGAAAAAAGAAAGGAGGTCATGACACCCCCTTTCACCTAATCGAAAACATGAACAACTCTATTATTCATGTTAATTCTGGTATAAAGCTAACAAGCATTCACTAATTGTAAAGCCTCATTAACAAAATATATACTCAGAACATATAAAACACGACTTTCTGCAAAACCTGAAAGTTCTTTAAGTCTTCTCAATAGTACTAAAATAGGTAAGTCTGCAATCGCAGACTTACCGTTCTCAACCAACTAATCAGACAAACTAGCTACCGTCCGTTACTCGGTAAACTAGTCTTGTACTCTTTTATCAACTATGTACTTATCTACGAAGTCCATTAGGTATTTGGATTTAGTAGCTAGTACAAAAATTTAAACGCAGTAAAAAGGAAAAGTCACAAGCAAGGCTCGCGACTTTTCGATATAATGGAATTATCCGCTTTCTGGATTATCCATTCTCAACCAACTTTCTTTATTTCTTAGTTAGCATTCGCACCTATGTTACCCTGAGCAACTAGTGTAGCCAAGTCATTCACACTCTTATGAATGTTTACATAACCATTGAAAGTAGCTACATCAGAGTAAGATATGGCTGTACCATCGTCTAGCGCTCTCATGTTCGTCATGCTCAAGCCTGTAGCACCATCAACATTGTTGAATGTGAAGAGTATTCCACCGCCTTGTGCCGCAGTATTCTCATGAATATGACCTGGGTGCGAGTCAGTAGCTAATGTATTTTGCAACTCAATCTTGATCAGTGTAGTACCATCTTTTCTTTCCATGAAAGTGATCATACCACTTGTTCCAGCCTGATCTACCTCATTGAGGTCGTAAGACACTGTCATTCCGGTTAACTCATTTGCCCCAATGTCGCCTTGTGCTGCAAGTGTTGCAAGATCATTGGCACTCGCATGAATATTTACATAGCCATTGAAATCGAGGAGTTCGTCATAAGTAATTGCAGTTCCATCATCTTTCATTCTAATGTTGGTCATACTCATACCAGTAATGCCATCTACCGGAGTGAACGTCACGGCAATTCCGCCACCTTCAACAGCCGCATTGTCATGAATATGGCCAGGAAGAGTGCCAGCGGTGGTACCATTCAATTCAATAGTAGCCAAGGTTGAGCCATCTTTTCTTTCATTGAAAGTCACTGTTCCATCTACACCAACCACATCTTTAGTACTTAAATCGTAGCTATAGCTTTCGCCTGTCATTTCATTAGAGCCAATATCTCCCTGAGCCACCAAAGTAGCGAGGTCGTCTGCACTAGCGTGAATGTTTATATACCCGTTGAAGTCTAGCAATTCATCATAGGTTATCATAGTACCATCGTCTAGTGCAGCGATATTGTTTACACTCATGCCAGATTCTCCATCAACTTCGTTGAAAGTATAGGCAATTCCGCCACCTTCAATAGCCGCATTATTGTGAATGTGACCTGGGTGCATACCGCCTGATGATGTTCCATTAAGCATAACAACTGCTAAGGCTTCACCATTCACTCTTTTAGAAAGCGTAAATGTTCCGCTGATGCCTGCTACTGCTTTGGTGCCTAATTCATACGATTTAGATTCACCGGTCAATTCATTTTGTCCAATATCTCCCTGAGCCGCTAAAGTGGCCAAATCAGACGCACTGGCATGAATATTCACATATCCATCGTAAGACAAAAGCTGATCATAAGTGATGGCAGAACCATCATCCTTCATTTCAATTGAAGTCTTACTCATTCCTGTGGCACCATCAACCGGATTAAGAGAAACAGCAATTCCTCCACCCTCAGCTGCAGTATTATCATGAATATGACCTGGGTGAGAACCACCAGCCTGAGTACCCGACAACATCACAGTAGCCAAAGCTGTACCATTGGCTCTTCTCTGAAGTATGAAAGTTCCGCTGATACCATCAACATCTTTTTCATTCAAAGCATAAGATTTAGACTCTCCAGTCAACTCATTGACACCTATATCACCCTGAGCTACAACAGTAGCTAGTTCATCGGCACTTAGGTGAACATTCACATAACCATCGAATTGCATCAGTTCTGAATAGGTAATGGCTGTTCCATCATCCAAAGTCTCTACATAAGTTTCGCTCATTCCAGTAGCACCATCAATTGGAGTTAGTGAAACAGCAATGTCACCACCTTCTGCAGCGGTGTTAAAGTGAATGTGGGCTGGATGCATATTGCCCGAAGAAGTTCCGTTCAGGTTAACCGTAATAATGGTTCCTCCTAAATCTGCCTCTTCAATTTTAATAGAGCCAGAAACTCCAGAGTTATTCAATGCATTTAATGCAAATGAATCTTCCATACCTGTTGGCATGGGCATTGGCGTATCGTCATCGCTACATGCTGCTACGAGCATTACCACGAATCCGACCGCGAGTAGTTTTAGAGTGCTTAGATATTTCATTGTTTGTTTTTTTAGGTTTGCTTTAGGTACGATGCACCTGAAGGGCTTGGATTTAGTACAATGAAAATTTGTTGAAGAATTTGATGCATTCCTTAAACATTTTGAAATTAAAAAATGCCTTCTGCCACTAAAAATTCAAGATTTTCCTATTGGAATGAGCTGAAAAATAAAATATCTGAATATTGAAAATTAAAATTCAAACTACACTTGAAACATTCGATTGGTCCATTTGGCACTATCACTTCCCTATTGATAAAAAGACAACGCAACTCATGAGCAGTGCTGACCACAAAAGAGTGGTATGCATCATTAATGATTCCCTTCATTTGCACTGTGCATTGATGCCCATGGGTGAAGGAAGTTATATAATGATCAATAAGGCCAATAGAGATAAGTTAGGACTCCAGGCAGGTGACAAGGTGAGCATTGAACTAGAAAAAGACAGCTCAGAATATGGTATTCCTATGCCCGAGAGTCTGCAGGTGATGTTAGATCAAGAAGAAGAAGGGAGCAAACACTTCCACTCGCTAACCCCTGGTAAACAACGAAGCCTCATCTACATTGTGAGCAAAGTAAAAAGTCTGGATAAACAGATTAATAAGTCGCTAGCCATTTTAGACCACCTAAAAGATGTTCAGGGTAAGCTGGATTTCAGGATGTTGAATGCCAAAATCAAGGAATACAACAGCAGAGAGGGATATTATTGATTTTGAAAATATAAAATCAACATATCTTTTATTCCTAAAATACAAAGATTTACAGTCTTTAATTTTGATATTCAGTCATTTCTCATTACATTCTACTCTACTTGACAATACTCAACTTGAACTTAATTTAGGAGGAACAACTATGAATTTTACAGGAGCAAAAGCACCGGAACCGACAAAATCTGTAAAACAATACAGACCGGTTACAGACTACATGACACAAGAAGTAATTACTTTTCATCCCTTACAGAGCATTGCCGATGCCATGGATGTTTTTCTGGAAAAGAGGATTTCAGGAGCCCCGGTGATGGACGATGACGGAAAGATCATAGGTATTCTTTCAGAGATTGACTGTTTAAAAATCATGGTAGATGAGGCTTATCACAACCTACCTCATGGGAAAATCACCGTGATGCAATACATGAGCAACAATGTCGCCACAGTACCACAATCTTCAGATGTATTAGATGTGGCTTCCAAGTTTTTGCATACACATTACCGAAGATTCCCTGTAGTCGACCATAATGGTAAACTTATTGGACAGATAAGCAGACGAGATATTCTGCAAGCCACACGAGACTTAAAATCCTCTACCTGGTAATCACCAAACATCTTTCCATTCAGGATGCTTCAACAATGTAGCCTTGGTAAAAGGACATAGTGGAAGCATCTTGATGTTTTTGGCCCTGACGTATTTTACGGCATATTCAACTAGTTGCAAACCAGCTCCCTGCCCTCTAAGTGAATCATCGACTTCTGTATGGTCTACAATAATCCTTTCTTCACCAGCTACTGAATAAGTCATCTCTGCCACCTTCTTACCTTCAATCTCGATATAAAAACTTCCTTTTGATCCGTTGCTTTTCTCTTGTATCTTGAATTTCATAAATCAAAAACCCCTCATGAAAATTAAAGTTCAAATATTGCTGCTTGGTTTGTTGGTTCTAGCCCTCATATGTTCTCCAAACAAAGCAAATAGTCAGGAATTGGTCTATGAAGGCTTTATGAGAGGGAAAAAAGTTGGTGAGCTTGTGGCTACAAGAGAAGTAAATGACGAAAACACTCGAATTACCCTAAAAACTAATATTGAGGCTCATATGCTGGTGAAAATCACGGTTGAATTGCACTCTGAGTCGATGTATACCAATCAAAGCTTAGTACATGCTTCCTCTATCTCTAAAGTACATGGGAACGTGAAATCAGATGTTCAAACCGTTAAAAAGGGAGACTTTTATGAAGTTCAGGTTGATGGTGATGTGAAAACCGTCAACCATACATCGCTCGTGGGGGCCGATATATTTTATTTCGAAGAACCTAAAAACATAAACTCAGTTTATGCCTTGGCCATGGGAGAAATGCTTCAGGTAGAAAAAGGAGAAGCCAATGTTTACTATTTTGAACACGATGGAAAGAAGGAGTATCACAAGTACATCGATGGTATATTGCACGAAGTAGAAATAAGCCATACGCTTTACACTATGACCTTCAAATTGAAAAAGTAAGGCATTCAGCTACTTATAAAATAATTCAAATATTTTCACCAGTGCTGTTTGCAAATCAAAATGAAGCTACTACTTTTGCATCACCTTAAACGAAAGGGATTTTTGGAGCGGTAGTTCAGCTGGTTAGAATGCTTGTCCTGAGTTACTCGGGAAGGTCGCGGTGAGAGCCCAATTCAAGAATTAATGTAAACGGAGCGGTAGTTCAGCTGGTTAGAATGCCTGCCTGTCACGCAGGAGGTCGCGGGTTCGAGTCCCGTCCGTTCCGC
>JABXIP010000496.1 GCA_013373005.1 Cytophagia bacterium
CTCCAACTGTCACCGCTACACCAAATGACAAAGCAATGGATGAGAAGTGTACCATGGTTGGAATATCAGCCAAGGAGCTAATACCGACAGCAATAGAGAGTCCGAGTATGATACCGATCATCCCTCCGCTAAAGCTGATCATTACGGCCTCAAGTAAGAATTGATAGATAATATCAGCTTTTGTGGCTCCAATGGCCAAGCGTAAACCAATCTCCTTGATTCTCTCAAGCACAGAGGCCAGCATAATGTTCATAATGCCAATACCGCCAACCAAAAGCGAGATTCCCGCAATACCTCCGAGCACATAGTTAAAGATGTTCTTGGTACGCTGCTGTTGTTTTAGCAGCAATTCAGGAATGGTGATCTCATAATCTACTACCTGGCTGTGTTTACGCTTGAGCATCTTAGAAACCACTTCGGCAATAGCATTCATCTTCTCGGAGTCTGATACTTTAATTACCAGACGATCCAACTGATGATAATTCTTAGATTTACCTTCCGTATTACCCGTTGCACTATTCTGCATAGCCTCCTGGATAGCCGCATTAGATACTAAAGCCCTATTTTCATACCTCAGCAGGGCAGTACTTAGTGGTGTATAGACATCCATGTTGTAGTCGCGAATACCAAGATTGGAAATACTCTTTTCGGATATCAATCTCTCTTCCAAAATACCAACCACAAGTAACCAGTGCTTCCCTACTTTCAAGTATTTACCAAGTGGTTCTTCACCATTGAAAAATTTAGCTGCAATTGATTTACCGATAATGCACACAGGCTTTCCGAGCTCGAAATGCTTATCATTAAAGAACTTCCCTTCACTTAGGTTAAACCCGGCTATTTCGAAATAAGAATTCTCTACTCCAACCAATTTTGAGGTGCGGTGAAAGGCATTTCTGGAAACCGTAGTCTCAATAATAATCTCCGGACTTACCTCCTCAATACCCGGAACCACATTCTTGATACTCGCCACGTCCAGGAAATTCAGTCCAATAGAAAGATTTTTCTCCTCTTGAGCCTGTCCTCCGGCATCGGCTGATGTGACCTCTCCTTCCGCCTGCTCCACAATTGGGGTAATGACAATATTATTCACCCCAACCAATTTGATTTGATCCAGAATTTCTTGCTGAGCACCTGCCCCAATGGCTAGCATGGCAATTACTGCAGCAACTCCGAAAATGATTCCTAGGGCAGTGAGCAAAGAACGCACTCTATTGGCGAACACTGCCTCAGTGGCAATGGCCATGTTAGATAAGATCTTCCTAACCATTACTGCTTATTTTGGGCGAGAGATTGTTTGCCTGCCAATCTATTCAGGGCTTTGTCTTCCATTCCAGATGGATCAGATAAATAGACATTCTGACCTTCATTGAGTCCGGCTTTGATGATTACCTGATCTGAATTCGATATGCCTAGCTCAACTTCTTGTTTAACTATGCCCAGGCCATCCTTCACAATCACATAGGTAATAGAGTCACCTTGACTGTGAACTGCCTCAACAGGAATGAACATGGCATTCGGCACTACTCTGGCAACAATCTTATTGCTGGTAGACATACCCGGGCGCAAAGTGGTATCTGACTCATTGATTTCAACAACCACTTCAAAAACCTTTGAATCAGAATTAGGTCTTTGCTGGCCCATATTGGCCACAGAAGTCACTGTTCCGGTGAGTCTTTTGTCAGGAAATGCATCCAGACCCAGCTCCACAATTTGACCTGAACTCACCGTGTTGATGTCGACCTCATTGATGTAGGTTTTAGAAATCATATTGGTTAAATCGGGTAGGGTAGCCACAATGGGATCATAAGAAGCCACTCTTCCACCCTGAGCTATTTTATTCCCCCTCCAATCTCTTCTATAAATCAGCATGCCAGCTTCTGGCGCTGTAATTACAAACTGACTTGAAATTTCCTGAAGGAAATCTAGTCTTCTTTTGTCTTCCAACATTTCGGCTTCAGAAGCCTCAACTTTTGCCTTGGCCTTTTCCAGTTGAAGTTTATAATTCTCTTGAGCTTGGAGGAGTCTTTTATTAGCCCTATCGAGCTCCATTTGCTTCTCTTTGATAGTGGCAGGAGGCTCATACTGAGAGTTTTCCAACACTAGTTCCTGCTTTTTCATTTCAAAACGCATGTTGTCCATCTCATCTCTGGCCTTTCTGAGTTCCATGGCCGTGTCTAGTTTAGCCTCTTTATATTGAGAAGAGCTTATGGTAAAATCGCTGCTGGCCTGCTGAATTCTCTGACCAAGTTCCGACTGGTCCAAACGTGCTACATAATCGCCCTTTTCAACTACAGTTCCTTCGTCTATGATATCACTAATAGTGGTTTCCCAAATATTAGCCTGACGCATTCCATCAGGGCCAAGGATATTCACACTGTTTTTGGCATAGAGTTCTCCACTGGCCGTTACTTCAGACCTAAACTCTCCAACTTTTACTTGGGTTAGTACCTCAGTTTCAGCGGATGCTCCTTTGTTAACTTTGGCAATAAAGAAGATAATGAGGGCCGTAAATATGCCCACGACAATGGTGACCGTGCGTTTTTTCATGAGTGGTTGACGTTTTGAGTTGAACTATAATTATAGTTTCTATATGGTTTAAATCAAATTATTTCACTTCTTTTTAACATTATTTGTTACAAAATATTATGCAACCGGTAGACTAGTTCAAGGATGAAGCAAACCGTCAAATTGTTTGATCATCTTCCAATGCCCGTTTTCCAAGCAATAGCCCTCTTAAAGACCTATTAACCCAGAAAAGATTACACCCACTCACGTAAATTCAAGTTACGGTGGTAGCTTTGCACCCCATGAACTATCTATCTGTAGAAAACCTCTCCAAAACATTCGGAGACCGAACCATTCTTAATGCCGTAACTTTTGGTGTTGCACAAGGCGAAAAACTGGCACTTGTTGGGGTGAATGGTTCCGGTAAGTCTACTCTATTGAAAATCCTTTCCGGCATTGAATCACCAGATTCAGGCAAGGTTGTGTTCAAGAATGACATTACAGTTAAGCATTTGCTACAAAACCCGGAGTTCAAGAAAGGACAATCGGTTTTGGACGCAGTTTTTGACGACAACAACCCTGACCATGCCATCCTTAAAAAGTATGAAAAGGCACTTCTGAAATCATCAACCGGGGCAGAAAATCATGAGGAAGTTCAAGATTTAATCGAACAGATAGATTCAAAGAACCTCTGGGATCTTGAAAGTCAGGCCAAGCAAATTCTTGGCAAGCTGGGCATTCACAATCTTGAGCAAGAGGTTCAGTTGCTCTCCGGTGGGCAGCAAAAGCGAATAGCCCTGGCTTCAGTATTGATACAAAAACCAGATTTACTTATTCTCGATGAGCCGACCAACCACCTGGATATTGACACCATAGAATGGCTGGAGAAATATCTAAGTGTAGCCAACATGGCTTTAATTCTCGTTACTCACGACAGGTATTTCCTCGAACAGGTCACTAACAACATTCTTGAATTGGAATTGGGCAAAGCCTTCTCCTACCAGGGAAACTATGCCTACTTCCTGGAAAAGAAAGCTGAGCGCGAAATCAATGAAGCCTCATCAATAGACAAGGCTAAAAACATCTACAGAAAAGAGCTCGATTGGATTCGCAGACAACCTAAGGCCAGAGGCACCAAAGCCAAGTATAGGGTTGATGCCTTCCAAGACACCAAAGAAAAAGCCTTTAGTGGCCAAAAGACCAATGAGCTCGAACTGAATGCCCAGGCTTCAAGGCAGGGCAAAAAGGTTTTAGAGGTTGAAAAACTTTCCCATGGCTTTTCGGGAAACAATCTCATCAAAGACTTTAGCTATACTTTTCAGCGTAAAGACAGAGTTGGTATTGTGGGACCAAATGGTACGGGTAAAACAACTTTCATCAAGCTTTTGATGGGTGAATTAACGCCCAACTCAGGTCAAATTGATCAAGGTCAAACCACTAAATTCGGATATTATAAGCAGGTCGAAGAAAGCTTTAACCCTGAGCAAACCTTTATAGATTTCGCAAAATCTATTGCCGAGGTAGTTGAAGTGGGAAAAGGCAAGACCATTCCGGTTTCTCAATTCCTTACTCGCTTTCTGTTTGCTCCAGATGTTCAGTATAAGCCTATTGGCAAGCTTAGTGGTGGTGAAAAGCGAAGGCTACAACTTTTGCAAATTCTTATACAGAGCCCCAATTTTCTGGTGCTGGATGAGCCTACCAACGACCTAGACCTCATTACACTTGGAACGCTAGAGAATTACCTTGAGAACTTTGACGGCAGTCTTATCATTGTTTCCCACGACCGCTACTTCATGGATAAGCTGGTTGAACACTTATTTATCTTTGATGGCTCAGCCAACATCAGGGATTTCCCTGGTAATTACACGGATTATAGAAACGACCTTCAGGACACTCCGGTGGCTTCAGCCAAAATAGCTGAGCCAAAAAAAGATCAACTAAAGGAACCAAAAGAGCGCAAAAAGCTTTCATTCAAAGAACAACGGGAGTTTGAACAATTAGAGGCTGCTATTTCAGGTCTGGAAAAGGAAAAAGCCCAATTAATTGAGCAAATGAATGTTGAGACTGACCATCAAAAACTCATGGACATCTCCAACAGAATTGAAGCTATTGCAGAGGATCTTGACGATAAAGAACTCCGGTGGCTCGAACTCTCTGAACTGGCATAGTGAATGGCTGTAATTGAACTTGTGAACGATCAGGTGAGCCTGATTGCAGATACTGACAAAACCATTCTGGAGAATACCCTCGCAGCGGGCATTCCTCATACACATGCCTGTGGCGGTAATGCGCGTTGTTCAACCTGCAGAGTATATATAGAAGAAGGAATGGTAAACGTCTGTGAGAGAAACGAGAAAGAGTCAATCTTAGCCAAGCAACTGGGGCTTCTTAAGCAGGTGCGTCTGGCTTGTCAGACCAAGGTAAAAGGCGATGTAAAAATGAGGCGCCTGGTTCTCGATAAAATCGATGAAGAAATAATTCTCAAACAAGACATCAAACGTACCCCACGAAGTCTGGGAGAAGAAAAAGAGGCTTCTATATTATTTGTAGACATTGCCGATTACACATCATTTGCTGAGAACACCACTCCGTATGACATTGTCCATATACTCAATCGATATTTCCACATTGCCGGTAATATCATTAAGAAACACAACGGTAAAATTATAGACTATTATGGCGATGGTTTTCTGGCCATTTTTGGCTTAGATGATGACCCAAACCATGCGCAGAACCTGATGAATGCCGGTTTTGAGCTATGGGATGCCATAGACGAATTCGATTTGGCTGTTCATGACATCATCCATAACGATTTCAAAATAAGGTTGGGAGCTCATACCGGCAAGGTAATCTGGGGAACCATTGGTATTGAAGGCATGCAGAAAGAAGCTGCTATTGGTGACACAGTGAATATGGCCAGCAGAATTGAGCAAGCGAATAAGACACTCAACACCAAATTCCTTATCTCTTCAGATCTGTACCAAAAACTAGAAGGACAATGCCACTGTCAGCAGAGCTTTGAAATTGAAGCCAAAGGGAAGCGAGGGAAAATCAAAGTGCATTCGGTAAACCGATCTATGGTTCAAGGCTAGTTCTCCAAACCTTCTACCTCCATTTACTATATTTAAGCATGAGCTCAAATACCCTCATGTTTTTAATAGGTTTTCTAATGGTCATTTATACCATCAGTTTCATCTACTATATCAAGCAAAGAAGCAAACTCAAGAAAAACGATCACCGTGCCCTTCAGCTCCCGCTCTTCATGGCATTTCTTATTGGTCCACTTCTTTTCTTTATGATCAATCAGAATCAAAGGAGAGAGAAACGCAGGTTCCTAAATGGTAACAAGAGGCGCTTTTCATAAATCACTGCCATTTTCTACTGAATAATTCTGATTAATGAGCCATGTTTTATTTCTTTAAGTATGAAGCACACTTGGCAGAAGATTGAGAACAACAACATCAGACTCAAATTGCTCTACGAAATAGATGCAGATGACGACTCCATCACCACCAATTTCGACCAGGAAGTTTACGACCTAAACCTCCCCTTTTTTCATACGCATCAGCTTTTTCGGGTTTTTGTTGAACACAAAACAGAAACAGGAATTGTAGAAAAACCTGTCTATGGCCTGCACTATTTCGGAGACTATATATTGTTCGATAATTCCAACGAACCCATTTATAAAGTAGCGGAAAAAGACCTTTACCTCTCCAAAGAAAATGTGGTTGAGTATGCTAGATTCTTCTTTAGCCATGTAGAAGGTCGTCATGGCCATTTCTACCCTGTATATTCTATGGAAGACATTCCTCTTTTACCTGAACCTTGGGAACAAAAAGAACCAGAACCAGAAGCAGAGTGGGCCGACTTTATAGACATCAATCAAATTAAGGATGCATTCACCAATCACAACCCTGAGGTTGAACTGAAAGAAGGCTCATTCTATTTCGATTTTCTAGTCATGTTCAGACAAGGCCTTTTCACCTCTAAAATGCAGGTTGAGGCAGAAACGGGATACATTACCATGAGTGAAGAGCTATTACTAATAGATGGAGTACCAACGAATCAAGAGCTGCTGGAAAAGAGAATGTTAGACTATTGGTATAATATTCCGCAAAAGTAGCCTAAAGCCATTTGCATATTAGTTACAACTCGAGCGCTTTTACTACGTGTAGAGGAACATTGGTTGAACTCTTTTGTTCCATAATCACTTAGCGAAATATGAATCAGGAATTCATTAATAAATTATACATCAGGCAACAGGCCTGCCCAAATTGTCCATCACCAGAAGTGGTATCACATTGGTTCAATGAATTACTAGGCACGCTTTTCCCGGATTTTTCGAAGCAACAGTTCAGCAATCAGAAAGAGTTCGAACTGCATTTTGAGAAACTTAAGCTCCAGCTAGATCAGATTCTATCCAGAAATCCGATAAAATCTGAAGCAGACCCAGACCAAATTGCCGAGACTTTCTTTGAAAGTTTACCTGAGATTCATGTAATGCTGGAAGAGGATATTACAGCCATTTTCGAGGGAGACCCTGCAGCA
>JABXIP010000365.1 GCA_013373005.1 Cytophagia bacterium
ATGCTGCTCAATGATGGAAAATACGGCACAACGCAGTATTTGAAGCCAGAAACGGTTCATGAATTCACCAGAGTTCAATTTCCTGAAAATGATAACCGAAGAGGTTTAGGCTTCGATAAGCCTTTGCTGGAATACGATGCTGCATTGAGCAGTGTCGCCAAGGATTCATCGCCAGCGAGTTTTGGGCATACCGGCTATACAGGTACCCTAGTTTGGGCCGACCCGGCTAATGATTTACTATTTGTTTTTCTTTCCAATCGCGTATATCCAACCAGAAATAACAGTAAGATTTATAATCTTAATGTGCGTCCTAATATCCATAATATAGTTTATGATCTGTTAAGAATTGGTAGCGGTACTTATACCATCGGCCAGCATTGGGATTAAGTTCATTTGGTTGAACTCAGTCATCTTTATTTTTATATCCAAGGGGGCTTTAAAATGCGCTAAGACATCGCTGATGGCAATTACTTGGCTAATGCCTTATGTTCATTCGTTATGAAGAATCTTACCGACTGCCTCTTTCTTTTAGATTCTAATTTTTGCCAACCGCTTTCTCCATAACCATCAAATGGATTCAAGTGGCGAGGTTCTGAGTCATATTGGAATGACAAGGTTTTCATATCACTAAAAGTCAGCTTGATATAGTGAATATTTGTCATGTCAAGGTACTTGGATAACACCTCTATGTTATTACCTCCATCATGCATTGGTTGAATGAAAAGGCTTCCAATGTCAACTGTTTCACTAGGGGCGACATCCATAGAAGCCGTGATTGTAGTACCATTTGTGAAATACTCAAAGGCCTGAATAGTTACTTTTTCATTGAGTAAGTTCTCAACGGATGCTTCTAAATTATAAGATATACCTCTATCAGTGCACCCTATGCACGTGTACATTATAATGCCGGTGACTAGAGATACGATAAGGCTTTTCATGTGCTGTAATTGAATATCTAAATTAACCGAAAAAACGTATTTGGCTATTTGGTAATGTGACCAATAAACATCAGTATAACACTTATCGGTGACAACACCGTCAAGGGCACAATATCTAGCGTCTGAGATCTCACATCTGAAATCTCTACTCATACCAACCTATACTCCTTCCCCGGTAAAGGCTTAATCAGTCCCTCAAATTCCAACTGAAGTAGGATAGAGGCTAATTGATTCAAAGGAGTTTCACTTTGCCAACTGAGTTCATCTATGTGCATTTGCTGCCCGTTTTTGAGGAGAATATCTACTACCTTCTTCTGTTCGGTTGGTAGATGGTCATAGCTTTTCTGTAGAATCTTTTTGGAAGACTTTGATTCTAAATCCCAATTCAGGGCTTCTTCAATATCTCTGAAACCTGTGTAGATAGAGGCTTTGAAGTTCCTGATCAGTAGGTTGCAGCCTTCCGAGAAACTCTTTCCAATCTCTCCCGGTACAGCAAAAACCGGTCTGTCGTAGCTGTAGGCAATGTTGGCAGAGATCAATGCACCTCCCTTGGCAGCGGCTTCAACTACGATAAGGGCGTCTGATAACCCTGCAATGATTCGATTTCTGGCAGGAAAGAGTCTTGCATCGGCTTTAGTCCCAATAGGGTATTCACTAATTAAACCTCCATTTTCCAGCATCTTCTGAGAAATGCTCTTGTGTGCCGAAGGGTAAATGGTGTCTAGTCCACAGGCAAGAACCCCATAAGTTGGGATGCTCTGTTTTAAGGCTGCTTCATGGCTCTTGACATCAATTCCATAAGCCAAGCCTGAAATGATTATTGAGTTGGAAGATTTAGAGTCAGCGACAATATCTAATGTTTGCCTCAGTCCATAGTTAGTGGCTTTTCTGGTGCCTACTATTCCGAGTGTCCTCTCGGTATTCAAATCGACTTGGCCTTTAGAGTAGAGGACTATTGGTGCATCGAGAATAGGTTTGAGTCGCTCAGGGTAGGAGGTTTCTTTGTAATAATGGGTCTGAATCCCCAGTTTCTCTGAACGTTCTAGTATAGAATCGGCCTTCTCAAGCAATTGAGCTTCTCCCGAAATAAGGTCTGCCAGCTTTTTACCAAGGCCATTAACTTTAGTGAGTTTACCTCTGGTAGCTTTGAAGATGTTCTGTGGGGTTTCGAAATGATTGATGAGTTGCTTGGCCAAAACTGGGCCAATGCCGGGAATGAGCGATAGCGCTACCTGATAGCGCTTGTCTTCACTCATGGAAGATTGTTCTTCATCTCTACTAAAAACTCCCGAATACGTTTTAGAGATTCGACCATGTCAGCAGTGTCATCAATGCTGTCTTTGCTTTCCTTAATGTGGTCGTAAGCACCTTGAAGGGTGTAGCCCTTTTCTTTAACAAGGTGATAAACCAGCTTCAGCTTTTTAAGGTCGTCTTGTGTGTATTTACGGTTTCCTTTGGCGTTTTTTTTGGGGCGAATAAAATCGAATTGAGTTTCCCAAAAACGGATTAAAGAGGTAGCCACGCCAAGCTCCTTGGCGACTTCACCAATGGTGAAATATTTCTTGATTATAGGCTTCTCTTTGTACGGCATATCAACAAGTTACGAAAATAACTAAAAGAATTACTTGAACTGTAATGCTCTGGTAAGATTCTCTAAAATTTATTGATTGGCATAAGAGCCTAGCGACTGGTTTTCTATTGAAGCCAGCCTCAAAATCTCCTCATACTGAATGGCATCCAAGTCCATGTAGAAGTAATTAACAGGGTTAACAGCCCTGTTGTTAATGTGTACCTCATAGTGAACATGTGGGGCTGTGGATTTTCCTGTATTGCCTACATAACCAATAACCTGACCTCTTTTTACATCTTGGCCAGCTTTAACAATATATCGGTTCATATGACCATAAACAGTTTCGAACCCAAAACCGTGGTCTATTTTAACATGCTTTCCTAACCCGTTGAAAGTGGTTTTAGCAACGGAGACTTTTCCGTCTGCAGTGGCATAGATAGGAGTGCCTTGTTCGGCAGAGAAATCGACCCCATAGTGCATTCTCTTAACTTTTAGCATTGGGTCTGTTCGCATTCCAAAACCAGATGAGAACCTTCTCAGGTCTTCGTTAGAAACAGGCTGAATAGCCGGCATAGCTGAATAATATTCATCCTTGTTTCTTGCTAGCTGCATGATTTCGTCATAAGACTTGGTTTGGATGTACATTTTCTTTTTCACCTTATCTAGCTCGTCTAAGGTACCTACCACCAAATCTTTATTAGAAAGGTCGCTTTCAAGAAGGTTTCTGTATTTCAATACGCCACCGGAACCGGCTTCGCGGACAGTTTCAGGAATTGGTTCTGCCTCAAATACAGTTCTGTACACCTGATCGTCTTTCTCTTGCAGCACCTTCAGCATATCGTCCATGCCGGTCAATTGGTTCTGCATAATGTCGTAATAGAGCTTCAGCTCTTCGTTTTCTTTCTTAAGTGCAAGTTCTTTGGGGGAATCGAAGTAGTTGGAAAGCACCACGATAATGCCGATCGCCAAAACTACTGCCAGGGATAAAAAACCTAGCGCATTTATCACTACATCGCGTTTTTTAACCTTGACGCGCTCATATTTACAGGTCTCGGTATCGTAGTAATATTTTATTTTTGACATTAAGAATCCTTTTTGAAATTCTCCTAATTTTGTGCCTTTGCACAGCTTTCAGGCTTAAGCAAAAGTAATAATTTTATTCTAACGCAAATCACATTTGAACAGTTCTCCTATGCAAGCCAAAGAGATAAGATCAAAGTTCATTTCATTTTTCGAAGAGAGAGGACATAAATATGTTCCTTCTGCTCCGATGGTTTTAAAGAACGATCCGACATTGATGTTTACCAATGCGGGCATGAACCAGTTTAAAGATCTTTTCCTTGGCAACGCCACAGCCGATTATACCAGAGCCGTTAACAGCCAGAAATGTCTGAGGGTTTCAGGTAAGCACAATGACCTGGAAGAGGTGGGTATCGATACCTATCATCATACCATGTTCGAAATGCTGGGTAACTGGTCTTTTGGAGATTACTTTAAGAAAGATGCGATAGAATGGGCTTGGACACTACTTACCGATGTCTACGGAATTCCAAAGGACAAGTTATATGTAACTGTTTTTGAGGGAGATAAGTCCGAGAACTTAGAGTTCGACCAAGAGGCTTTTGACTTCTGGAGTGCTCATATCGATAAGTCTAGAATCCTGAACGGAAATAAGAAGGATAACTTCTGGGAAATGGGCGATACTGGGCCTTGTGGTCCATGTTCTGAAATTCATGTGGATTTAAGAACAGATGAAGAAATCGCCAGTGTGCCCGGAAAAGACTTGGTGAATAACGATCACCCGCAGGTGGTGGAGATTTGGAACCTCGTATTCATCCAATTCGATAGAAAGGCCGATGGTCGTTTAGAGAACCTTCCGGCCAAGCATATCGACACCGGAATGGGCTTTGAGCGTTTGGCAATGGCCTTGCAGGGCAAGAAATCTAATTATGATACGGATGTATTCACTCCATTAATAGACAAAATCGCTGGAGAGGCAGGAGTGAAGTATGGCGTAAAGGAAGAAACGGATATTGCCATTCGTGTGATTGTCGATCATATCAGAGCTATTTCATTTGCTATAGCAGATGGCACCTTGCCATCGAATAATAAGGCGGGTTATGTGATCAGAAGAATTCTGAGAAGAGCCGTTAGATACGGCTACACATTCCTCAATTTCGATAGCCCATTCCTATACAAGTTGGTCGATGTTTTATCCGACCAATACAAAGGTTTCTTCGATGAGTTGGATAGCCAGAGAGAGCTGATCAGTAAAGTGATTAAGGAAGAAGAAATCTCATTTTTAAGGACTTTAGATAATGGTTTGAAGCGATTGGAGCAGATTAAGCAAAAGCTATCGTCTCAAAATGAAACAATTATAGAAGGCAAAGAAGTCTTCGAATTATACGATACTTATGG
>JABXIP010000095.1 GCA_013373005.1 Cytophagia bacterium
AACAAACCATAGATCTCATTAGGATCTTTTTCAGGTGCCACGGTTTCCTTCCTATCGAAACCTGCCTTCTCAAACTCTCCAATCTTATCAAAGATAGATTTGATATAATCCAGACAGGATTGATCATCTGGAAACTTATTATCAGTTACCCCTGATATCTCACACTGAGTGGTTGCTCCTCCTAAGGTTTCGTTATCAATTTCTTCTCCAACAGCAGCTTTCACCAAATAAGAGCCGGCCAAAAAGATGGAACCAGTTTTATCTACAATGGCTGCTTCATCGCTCATAATGGGCAAATAGGCTCCTCCAGCCACACAGCTACCCATGATGGCCGCCACCTGAATGATGCCCATGGAAGACATCTTGGCATTGTTCCTAAACTGCCTTCCAAAATGTTCTTTATCAGGAAAGATTTCATCTTGCATAGGAAGGAAAACTCCCGCACTATCTACCAAATAAATAATCGGCAATCTATTTTCCATGGCCACTTCCTGAGCTCGAAGGTTCTTTTTGGCAGTGATGGGAAACCAGGCACCTGCTTTTACGGTAGCATCGTTGGCAACAATTACACACTGCCTTCCAGAGACTCTTCCAATACCAGTTACTACACCACCTGAAGGGCAGCCACCAACATCGGCATACATACCGTCTCCAGCAAAGGCACCTATTTCCAGAAAGTCTTGGGGATCATCAATAAGATAGTCTATTCTTTCCCTGGCGGTTAGCTTACCCTTTTTGTGTTGAGATTCAATTTTCTTCTCTCCTCCACCGAGCTTGACCTTTTTGAAGCGATTGTTCAACTGAAAAATCAGCTGACGCATCTGGTCGTCATTCTTGTTGAATTCTATGTTCATTCAATTTCCGTTGTGAGTTACACTATTCTATTACAGTTTACTAGTCTAAAAATAGACCGGCTCACCTAGAAATCAAACCAGAAACCACAATGGGTGTTTAAACCTACTTTTTTGAATTACGACCATCGGCTGGTGGTCTGTTCTTTCTTCCGAAAATGGAGAAGTGCATATAACGCTTAGGGTTATACCTCAAATCAATCATCAGACTGTCCAGATCGGACATGGTTTGAGTCAAGGTATTAAAAAGCGAATCATTGGTCATTAGCTTACCAAGTGTGCCATCATCAGAGTTCAATCGTGCTAGGAATCGCTCAGTTCCACTCAATACAGAGTCCATCTTCACTAATCTACTTTCAATGTCAACTGCATTCAATTTCTCTCCCAACTGCTGATACTCTGCCAGCAATGGTTTTACTCCACCCATAGCCACAACCAAAGAATCTGTAACATATTCCATCTGAAGTTTGAATTGCTCCAAAGTTTCCTGAGCCATGGTATTGGTTGTTATCAGACCATCAGACAGGGTTTTAAAATTGTCTATAGCAAGAGCAATGGTATCAGCTCTGTTTTCGAAAGGCTCAAGCACCGCATTGATTCGATTCACCAATGCCGAAAGTGAGTTCGCTGCCGAAAGTCCTTCTTGAGTAATTAATTCTGTGATACCACCATCTACTTCTCCCGACAATGTATCTCCCATCTCCAGAATTCGATTTCCTCCTGGTTTAAGAATTAGCTGAACCTCAATTCCTCCTAAGAAATCTGGTTTGGCCAATCGGGCATAAGTGCTATCTGTAAGGTTGATAGTTTTATCAATTGCCAGTGTAACGAGGATTTCGTTGTATTGGTCATTAGAGAATTTACGCTCAACTACACTACCAACATCCAATCCATTGAGAATAATACGATCTCCTTTGTTAAGTCCGCTTACGTTCTGATACTTGACGTAATAGGTATTGAGCGGAGAAAACACATTAAGGCCTCTCAGGTAATTGAACCCTATGTACAGTACTGCGGCCATGACAACCACAAACAACCCAACTTTAAATTCTCTTCCTTTTGCCACTAGTTTTCTGTGGTTTTTACGTACTCAAAATAATCTCTTATTGCCCTAAAGATAGCAGAAGCTATGTAATCCTGAACTTGTTCGTTACCAAGATCTCTTTCCTCATCAGGGTTGGTAAGATAACCTATTTCTATCAAAACGCTGGGCATTGCTGTATTCCAAAGCACCCACAAGCTAGATTGCTTCACCCCTCGGCTCTTACGCCCTGCTCTCTTAGAGAACTGCTCCTCAACGTTTTGCGCCAAAATAATGCTGTTTTCCTGATAGGCTTCCTGCATAATCTCGAACATTATATTCACCTCTGGAGACTCAGGATCGAAGCCCTGATATTTCTCCTTATAGTCTTCTTCTAAAAGGATTACAGAGTTTTCTCTCTTCCCTACCTCAAAGTTTCTCCCCTCATTTTTAGTTCCCATCACATAAGTTTCAGTTCCATATACTCCTGGGTTACCTGGTGGCATAGCATTTGCATGGATCGATACAAATAAATCGGCCTCAGCTTTATTAGCAATAATGGGGCGTTGATCTAATTCAATAAATCGATCATCTTTCCTTGTAAAAATTACCTCAATGTCACTAGCATATTGTTTTAAGTACTCTGCCACTTTGAGAGAAACAGGGAGAACCACGTCCTTTTCTTTCAATTTTGACCCCATGGTACCACTATCCTTTCCTCCATGCCCTGGGTCAATAACCACTTTATATGTCCTTTTAGGCGCTTGGGCGAAAGAATTAATGGATAATCCCGTGAGGAATGTTAAAAGAAATAAGGGAATCAGATAAAATTTCACTTTCATGCGCATGAAACGGCCGATTGAAATAACTTTACGCAAAAATCTTAAAAATTCGGAAAAACCGAAATTCAGCGTGTTTTCAAACGGGAAAATATACCTACTTCTCATATTACTATTATGTTCTTTGACCTCAAAGGCTCAAATAATTAGAGCTATTGATGAACAAGACATTCAAAACCGTGCCGTTACTGAAAACATCAATAGAAATGACACGATCCCTGGTCGTACTGATTCTCTTCAAGTTGTTGTAAATGGCATTCAAACTACCATCAAATATTACGCTGAAGATTCCATAATTACCAGACTTATCAGCAATCAGACCTATTTGTATGGAAACGCACGAATTGAGTATGGTAATATAAACCTCGCTGCAGAAAGAATAATCATTGATAGAAACAAAAATGAGCTCAGGGCAACGGGCGTTCAGGACTCCACAGGCACTTGGCTGGGAAGACCTGTTTTCAAAGATGGACCGGATATTTTCGACACCGAAGAAATACGCTACAACTTCGAAACACAGAAGGCATACATTAAGGGAGTTGCCACCAAACAGCAAGAAGGGTTTTTGAAGGGTGAGGTGGTAAAGCGTGAAGCCGACCAAAGTGCCTACATTAAAGATGGTAAGTATGTTCCCTGCCCCGATGATCCTGATGCCGGAACCTACATCAAGGCAAAAAAGATTAAAATCAATCCCGGGAAAAACGTCATTACCGGGCCTTTTCTGCTCTATGTTGGGGATATTCCAACTCCATTGGGGCTCCCCTTTGGCTATTTCCCCGATACTCAAGAAGCCACTTCAGGCATATTATTCCCAAAGTATGGAGATGAAAGAAGAAGAGGTATTTTCCTAAAAGAAGGAGGTTACTACTTTGCCTGGAACGATTATATACATACTGCTTTAACAGGAGATGTTTATTCTAAGGGAAGTTCGGCACTTACCATCAGGTCCGTATATAGAAAGCGATATAAGTTTGGCGGTCAGTTCAACATCACCTACAACCGTAACAAAACTCCAGATTACGACCCAGAGCAGCTAAACTCCAGAGACTTTTGGGTGTCGTGGTCGCATACGCCAGATTCCAGAGGAAAGAACAGCCGTTTCTCAGCCAGTGTAAACGCAGGTACCAGCACCTACAACCAGAACAACCTGAGCACCACCAATATTTCCAATAATATTCG
Source organism: Cytophagia bacterium (assembly GCA_013373005.1). Taxonomy (GTDB): domain Bacteria; phylum Bacteroidota; class Bacteroidia; order Cytophagales; family Cyclobacteriaceae; genus Roseivirga. Next base: position 3,891 of record JABXIP010000095.1, read on the forward strand.
GTCAGAGTTTCGTTCCAATATCCAATACAGCGGAACCATCCCAAGGTCTCCATTCAGCTACTCCTTCAGTGCCCGACACAACCAAAATGTGCAAACCGGAATTCTAGACATAGCCCTGCCGGAAATGTCACTCAACATGAACAGGATTTATCCATTTAAAAATGCTGATGCAGATATTTTAAACCGAGTGAATCTGGGATGGACATTCAATGCTTCTAATCAAATCACAAATATTGTGAGACCGGGTTCTGCCGGATTCAACATCGCTAATAAAGCCGCAGCCAACGATACCATTACTGTCGGCTTTGACACCCTTGGTGAACTTCTGGACAATGCTAAAAATGGAGCAAAGCACAATGTAGACCTCTCTACTTCTTTCAGCATTTTGCAATACTTGAATATCTCTCCTTCCGTAAGAGTTGAAGAGCTATGGTATTTGGAAGAACT
>JABXIP010000198.1 GCA_013373005.1 Cytophagia bacterium
CAAACCCTCAAGAATATTGTACATGATATTGAGTCTGAGGTTGGGGTTGATTATATCCAGAAAACTGTAGGGGAGTACTTCCAGATTAGCGTGGAAGATTTAAAAGATAAGACTCGAAAAAAGGAGATTGTAATTGCCCGTCAGGTAGCCATGTATCTTTGTAAAGAATACACCAACCATTCCCTTAAATCTATAGGTTATCATTTTGGTGGCAGAGATCACAGCACCGTAATCCATGCGGTTCAGTCGGTCAGCGATATGATGGACATTGATCAGAAGTTTGGTCAGGCTATTGAAGGGCTGAAGAAGAAGATGAAAATGAAATTGGTTTAATTACCAACCGTTATAAACGAAAAAAGGGGCATTAGCCCCTTTTTTTTGCTTAAACCTCCTCAGAATTATTTCTTCAAAGAAAGTGATTGTATGAAATTTTTACATTCTGTAGACATCATTACAGTGTATTGACCATTATCAAGTTTAGAAAGGTCAAATCGCTTCAAGTGGTCTGCAGATACTTTTTCGTAAGCCAACCTGTTTGAGTCGTTATCGAAAATCGAAACCCAAATTTCTTTAGTTACCTGATCAGCGAAAGCTACATTCAGCTTGTCACCAACTACACTAATGGTTGGTTTTACGATGGTTACCTCATCGGCATTTTTAATCACTGCAGAAGTATTCTCAACGATCACCGGAATTGCAGTGAAAGTGTTGTTGTTTTCAACCTCTATAGTGTATTCACCCGCAGGCATTTCAGACATGTCTAGTCTTTTGGCATAGTTTGAGCCATCAACAACTGTCTCTTTATAAAATACTCTTCCGTTACCGCTCTTAAGCGTGATGTCTGTTTTTGCCGCTCCATAACCATATGCTACAACTGCTATGGTTTTTGCTTCTACACTCTTTACCTTAACAGTTGGTTTGTCATTAGCGATTGCAAGTGTTGAGATCATAACCATTACGATTGTCAACATTACTTTTTTCATATTCTTCATTTTGCTAATTGTTTTCAGTTTTAAACCAATTACGATTACAAAGGTATAGGAGCGGGCATGGCTGTACTACCACCAAATTGGTAATTATGTGTGCTAAATTAACTCACTAGTATATGTGATTTCCCTATTTTGGTATTTTAGCATATAAAGTGGTTAAATTAGCATAGGTTATGAGGAACCCTTTTGTCTAATTTTGGCTTATAGTTCCGGTTAAACAGAAAGTCTATGCCTAATAAACCAGCATTAGAACAGATAAATCCGGCTTTTGGAAGTAGCTTTTTGGTAAGGCAGTATAATCAGTCATGTGAGAATACGCTGGCCAATTGGCATTTTCATCCGGAGGTGGAGTTGATATATGTGAAGGGAGGAACTGGAAAGCGCCATATTGGAAGACATATGTCTTATTTCAATGATGGAGATCTGGTTTTAATGGGAGCTTATTTGCCTCATTATGGTTTCACTGATCGCCTGACTGGCAACAGCTCCGAAACAGTAGTACAATTCAAACAAGATTTTCTTGGCGAATCATTTTTCAATATTCCTGAAATGAATGGCATCAAGCAGCTGCTTGAGCTCTCTAAAAAGGGTATGGCATTTCATGGTAAAACCAAAGATGCAGTTGGGAAGAAGATTGAACAGCTGGCTCATGCCGACCAATTTGGCAGGCTGATGGGCCTTATTTCTATTCTCAATGACCTGCATCGTTCCGAAGAATATAGCGTGTTGAATGCTGACGGTGTTGCAATGACTGTAGACACCAAAGACAATGAGCGGATGAATGAAGTGTACAGTTATATAAGGAATAACTTTAAGGAGCATATTTCATTAGATGAAATTGCCGATGAGATAAACATGACAGTGCCCGCCTTCTGTAGATACTTCAAAAAGAGCTCAAGAAAGACCTTTACCAAATTTGTGAATGAATATAGAGTGGTGCATGCTTCGAAGTTATTGGCCGAGACCTCTCTTCCTATAACTGAGGTTAGCTTTGAAAGTGGTTTCAATAACTTCTCGCACTTCAATAAGTCTTTTAAGGAGTTTACAGGAAAGAGCCCTTCTTCCTACAGAAAAGAGTTTAAGAATATCATTTTAGAGGGATAGCTCAAATAATCCTAGAGCATTGATCACCGGTTTTTTTATTTCGAGCGTAGCCGAGAAATCCGTAAGATTTGGAATCTATTGCTGAGGTTGGGATGAAAAAGAAAAGCCCTAACGATACCGTCAGGGCTTTTTAGCTTACTCAATTACAGATTTATTGGAATCTGTAGGTCAATGTCTTCTGATTGCCTGCCTTATCTATTATCTCGAAATAAATTCGACCATAGTAGTTCTGTATATATTTGGCAACACCTTCCGGGTTATTGGTAAACTGACGGTTGATCGATAGAATCACATCTCCTTCGTTCAAGTCTAGCCTTCTCATAAAGCCTCTTTCCTTGTCTATCTTAGAAATTTTAACTCCCGCTCTTACCTTCAAACTTTCTTTCTCAGAGGCAGTAAGTTTTCTCAGCTCTGCTCCCAGATAGTTAGAGAAGTAGAAGTCTTCTTTCGACAGAGCATCAGCGCCTAGAATATCTGTGTCTCCATAAACATTTTCAAGCACCATTTCTGTCTCTAAAAGTCTTCCGTTTCTTTCATATTGAATAGTTACTTTATCGCCAGGAGACTTAGCTGTAATTACTTCTTCAAAGCTGGATCTACTTCCAATGTCCCTGTTGTTTACTTTTCTAATAATATCGCCTTCTCTCATGCCTGCTTCATCGGCAGCACCATCTCTTCTAATGCTTTCAATCAATACGCCATTAAGGTTCTTAGTGCCAATTTTGCTGGCAATACTCTCATCAATATCTAGCACCTCAGCACCGGTGAAGGCTTTCTGTACTACCTTATATTTTTTCAGGTCCTCGACAATTTTTACCACAATGTCTGAAGGAACTGCAAAGCCATAACCGGCATAAGAACCAGTTCTTGAAATAATAGAGGTGTTGATTCCTATTAAGTCACCATTAATATCGACCAAAGCACCACCCGAGTTACCCGGGTTAATCGCGGCATCGGTTTGAATGTATTGCTCAATAGGGAAGTTTTCTCTTACAGCATTGGCTTCACCGCCAAGTGCACTTACAATACCTGCAGTTACGGTAGAAGTTAGGTTGAAAGGGTTACCTACGGCTAACACCCAATCTCCTACACTCACAGAGCTGCTTTTGGCAATATCAATGGCGGGGAGATTGTCTGCATCTATTTTCAATACTGCAATGTCCATATTAGGGTCGGTACCCACTAACTGAGCTCTATAAGTTCTCTTTTCATGCTGAACCTCAATTTCATCGGCTCCTTTAATAACATGGTTGTTGGTAATGATATATCCGTCTTTAGAATAAATTACCCCTGAACCGCTTCCGATAGCTACTTCACTTGTAGGTACATCTCTACCATAGAGATAGTCCATTAGAGACATGCTCCTTCTTCCTCTCTGAAGATTTTTGATGTACACCACGCTATGAACACTTTTAGATGCTGCTTCTCTGAAGTCTACCGGTAAGGCAGCTCGCTCAGAGTAAGTAGGCTCATAATCCATAGTATTACTCACTTGCTGAAATGCCGGAACTTCGCGAACAATTTCGGTTACTCGTTCTTCCTGAATAAATTCCTGATATATAAAAGCGCCCCCCAATCCGGCCAGGAAGGCTACTAGAATGATTTTGAAGTTACTTTTCATAATTTTTTCCTTTCTCTTCTTCACTATTTGACAAAAAACATACTAAACGTATTGAGTCTGACATTTTGTAAGTTTTTTCCGTCTTACCTATCAAAAATACGCAGCTGACACTATAAGGATTTCAGGTTCCTGTTAATTAAGGTTAAACTCATAACCTGAAGATAAGGGTCTCTGTTTGTAGCTTTACTGTCGGGTTTGGTACACTTTGAAAAAGGTCTAAATTTGCAGGGCTGTTAAGGGCTTAGGACCAAACAAATACAGCTTTGAACAGATATAAAATCTAAAAACTTCTCCTTGACTTCAGAGAAAAAGCACATAGCCATTTTGGGCTCAACCGGTTCAATAGGTACACAGGCCCTCGATGTTATAGAATCCCACAAGGATAAATTTGAGGTAGAAGTGCTTACAGCAGGTAATAATGCTGATTTACTGATTCAGCAGGCAAAAAAGTTCAACCCAAATGTTGTAGTCATTGGAAATGAGGCACATTACGACAATGTATATGATGCTCTAGATCCATTGGGTATTAAGGTCTATGCTGGTGACAATGCGCTTTCTTCGGTGGTGACTATGGATTCAATCCATATGGTGTTGACAGCTTTAGTGGGCTATGCAGGACTCAAACCTACCATCTCAGCCATTGAAGCTGGGAAGCATATTGCTCTCGCTAATAAAGAGACCTTAGTGGTTGCCGGAGATTTAATTACACAATTGGCGCAGGAGAAGGCTGTGAATATTTATCCGGTTGACTCTGAGCATTCGGCTATTTTTCAATGTCTCGTTGGGGAATTTCATAACCCAATTGAGAAGATCATATTGACTGCTTCAGGTGGACCATTTAGGGGAAAAACCAGAGCAGATTTGGCCAGTGCAACCAAGGCTCAAGCCTTGAAGCATCCAAATTGGGAAATGGGGGCGAAGATCACCATAGATTCTGCCAGTTTGATGAACAAGGGCTTGGAGGTGATAGAAGCCAAATGGCTTTTCGGCTTAAAGAAGGAGCAGATTGAAGTGGTGGTTCATCCGCAGTCTATCGTTCACTCTCTTGTCCAGTTTGAAGACGGGAGTATGAAAGCGCAGCTTGGACTACCCGATATGAAATTGCCAATTCAGTATGCTCTGGGTTATCCTCAAAGATTGAAATCGGACTTTCCGAGATTCAGCTTTTTAGATTACCCACAACTTACCTTTGAACAGCCCGACACAAAAACTTTCAGAAATTTACAGCTGGCTTTCGATGCATTGGATGCTGAAGGTAATATGCCTTGTATCTTGAATGCAGCCAATGAAGTGGCAGTTGAGAAGTTTTTGAATGATGAAATTGGCTTTTTGGAAATGTCTGACTTGATTGCACATTGCATGCACAAGGTATCTTTTATTAAAAAGCCTTCGTATGAGGATTACGTCCTCTCGGATAAAGAAACAAGAATAATAGCTAACGCATTTAAATAATTAATGGAAACCATAGTTCAAGTTGCTCAGCTTTTGCTGGCACTATCATTATTAGTAGGGATACATGAGGGTGGGCATATGCTCACGGCCAAAATGTTTGGAATGAAGGTGGAGAAGTTTTTTATCGGTTTCCCGCCAACACTTTTCTCATTTAAGAAAGGTGAAACAGAATACGGGCTTGGAGCCATTCCTTTAGGTGGATTTGTAAAAATCTCAGGAATGATAGACGAGTCGATGGATAAAGAGCAAATGGCTCAACCACCACAGCCTTGGGAGTTTAGATCTAAACCAGCCTGGCAAAGGCTTATTGTTATGCTGGGAGGGATTATAGTGAACGTAATAGCCGGTGTAATTGCCTTTATCATTCTTACTTACAACCTGGGAGAGACATACCTGCCGGCTAAGTACACCAAAGAAGGTGGAATAATTGCCGGAGAAATTGCTCAAGAGGTTGGTTTAAAAACAGGTGACAAAATCCTCAAAGTAAACGGTGAGGATTATGATAGAGTATCTGATATCTGGAGTGGTGCAACACTTCTTGGTTCAGATGCCTCATGGACTGTAGAAAGAGATGGGAAAGTATTTGACCTCCCAATTCCACAAGGTTTTATCAATGAGCTCAATGATGAGGATTTTGAGCTGAATTTTATTTATCCGCGCTATGAATTTGCCATTACTGAGCTTCCTGAAGGTTCAATGGTCAATCTTCAAAAAGGAGATAAAATCAAGAAGGTTGGAGATTATACTGTTAAGTATTATGATGAATTTCAGTCTGTGATTGGTCAATATGCCGGTCAGGAAGTGCCTTTTCTTATCGATCGAGGTGGTGTAGAATTTGAAGATATCTATAATGTAAAGCCTGACTCAACAGTCGGCTTCTACGCAGGAAGTCTGATAGAGCCTGCCAAAGATTCATACACTATTGGTGAGGCTATTCCAAGAGGAACAAGCAAAGCCTTTAGCGCAGTGATTTTGAATGCCAAAGCACTGGGTAAAATGTTTACGGGAGATGTTAATCCTCGTTCTTTGAGTGGTCCAATCGGTATTGTGAACATGTTCCCTAAAACCTGGGACTGGAACCAATTCTGGTATACTACAGGCTTTATTTCAATGATTTTAGCCTTTATGAACTTACTGCCAATCCCTGCATTAGATGGAGGTCATGTAATGTTCCTACTATATGAAATGATTTCTGGCAATACTCCTTCAGATAAGTTCTTAGAAGGTGCTCAAAAAGTAGGGATGGTTATACTTTTGGCCTTGATGGTCTTTGTCTTCGGAAATGATATTTTAAAAATATTCAACATCTAGTAAATGAACTTTGAGAGGCCTTGCCTTGAAAACCACTTCAACCTCTCCTTTAGGAGAGGTCAAAACTGAAATTCAGTTTTGGGTGAGGTGAAATTATTAAAGAACGCAGTCTTTAATAATTACCTGTTGAGTTCATTTTTTTCCTTAGGCGGGTCGCGGTAAATTTCAAACTCGACCCGCCTATTTAATTTACGGTCTTCGTCTGTTTTCTCCTCCTTTACAATCGGTTTTTCACTGCCATAACCAATTGCAAAAATCCTTTGGTC
>JABXIP010000301.1 GCA_013373005.1 Cytophagia bacterium
GTTGAGACAGTTGAAAAATATGCCGCTGGCCAAATAGAAAGAGAGCAAAGAATTTCATTCGAAGAATTCAAAGCCAGTGGAAATGGCTATCACTATTATTTACAACCCATTTCAGATATACATCTGAAATCTCATTTAGAAGCAGAATTTGAGCCTAATGGAAACATCACCTATATCTATATTTTTCTATCTATAGCCATCTTTATTGTGGCTTTGGCAGCTGTGAACTTTATCAATTTGGCAACGGCTAGATCTACGGAAAGAGCTAAGGAAGTCGGAATTAGAAAAGTACTGGGCTCAGAGAAAAAACAACTGATTAGCCAGTTTATCATTGAGTCAGTACTGGTCAGTTTAGTGAGTATGATTCTAGGTGTGCTGATGGTCTACTTAACACTTCCTCTTTTCAATAACTACCTGGATAAGCAGATTGACCTGACCCAATTCCTCATACCTCTTAACATCGGACTGATGGTTCTATTCAGCCTTGCCCTTGGACTAATTGCCGGCATATACCCGGCATTTGTCTTGTCCTCTTTCAAACCGGTGGTGGTATTGAAAGGCAAGCTAATCAAAAGTCAGCAAGGCTACTGGATCAGAAATGGACTGGTTGTTTTTCAGTTCTTTATTTCCATCGTTCTGATGTGCTCTACCCTCATTGTAGGTCAGCAGATGAAGTATCTACAGAATAGAAATCTGGGATTCAATAAAGACAATGTTCTGATTATTCAGCGGGCCTTTGCTGTTCAGGATATGGAGACATACAAAAATGAGCTAGCGGCCATTCCAGGCGTTTCATCTGTTGGCATCGCTTCAGCTATGCCAGGGAGTGGCAACTACTTTGGCGCATCCTTTAGACCGCAAGGTTCTAATGAGTCCATCGCCCTCAACTGTGCGGTCTTTGGAGACGAATACCTTGAAACCATGGGAATGCAATTATCTGACGGCAGAAGCTTCTCGAAGGATTTTCAAGACACACTTGCCCTCATACTTAACGAAAGTGGAGCCCGCGCTTTAGGCATTCAAGGCGATCCTATTGGCAAAAGAATCATCAATGTGCAGGGTGCAAATAACCCACAAGGAGATATTACCTATGAGGTAGTTGGTGTGATTAAAGACTACAATTACAAGTCGCTTCACACTGAAATTACTCCAATGGCTATCTTCAGTACGGAAAGCTCATTCGGAGTGAATGCAGGGAGTATGGCACTGAAAGTAAGTCCTTCTCAAGCCAGCAATATTGTAGCAAGAGCTGAGGAAAAATTCAGCGAAATGGCACCGAATGAAACATTCATTTACAGCTATTTGGATGAAGATTTGAACTCACTTTATGAAACTGAAAAGCGATCAGGCGATATGTTCCTCGTATTTACTGGAATTGCCATTTGGATTGCCTGTATTGGTTTATTCGGGCTTGCCACCTTTATGATTGGTAACAGAATCAAGGAGATTGGGGTTAGAAAAGTGCTCGGTGCCAGCTCTCAATTGGTGGTTTGGCTTTTACTGAAAGACTTCAACAAACTAATTGCCATTTCATTACTTCTCGCCATCCCTGCCGCTGTTTGGGTTATGGGCCAATGGCTAGGCAGCTTTGCCTATCGTATTGAAATGGTTGATACCTGGGTTTCATTTGTTTTTGGAGGAGCACTTGCTCTTATTGTCGCCTGGTTGACTGTTAGCTACCACTCTATCCGTGCAGCTGTGGCTAATCCAGTGAAGAACCTTCGTACCGAATAGTTAACAGAAATCAGGAAAACAGAAATCAGTGAGGTAAATCGTGCTGATTTCTGTTTTCTGCTCAACTGATTACCTCTTACCAGGATGATAAGTCTCCTCGGCTTTGGCTAATACATCTTCTTTGTAGAAGGCAACATCCTTAAACTCAACATCTGCATATCGCTGACCTTGATCATAAAAATGAGGAGACGATGGATCACCACTCTGCCCACCAGCAAGCATACTCTTGGCTTTCACCTTCTCTCCAAATTCTACTACAGCAATAAAGCTATTTCCTGACGAGCCATAGATTTTCTTGGTGTCATGAGCGTTCGCTCCGAAAGAAGCCAAAGCACCCCAGCGACCTGAGGCCATTCCTACGGCAATACTTGGCTGATCATCATCATACTTCAAATCGATATCTCCTGAAAGTCTTTGAAATCTATTGTACTCACCCCATGGCAACTTCCACGTTCCAAAATCATCTTCGATGTTCTTTAGAGCGGTCTCTAAAATTTCAATCTTCTTAGCATCGGCAAGCCCATTGCCCAGATATTCGAAACGCTCCATACCATTACCCTGTCTTGGCATTTGGCCGCTTCTATAGTATGCATTGCCATAGAACTGAGCAATCGTCATGGCGATAGATTCCTTTCCCGTTGCAAAATCCCAGGCCTTGAGAATATCATAAGCCTCTTTTAGCTGACGTTTTTTGGCCGAATTTTTATCCAAAGCCGAAATAAGGCCAGGAATGGTCCTCTCAAATGCAGGAATATATGGATCATATGCCAAGTCGATAAGACCATCTAGTGTGAGATCATTTGCCTGGCTCAGCACCCTAACGGCATGTACTCCTCTGAAGTTTTCTTCATCAGGCGCCATGTAGAACGGATAATCTTCCTGCTTAGGACTAAACTCGGCAGCAGCCGTAAATGGCGTTGAATTGCAATTCTGAATCCATCCGTTAGCCGGATTCACAATCGTAATAATGTCTTCAAGCTCGTGCATTCCTTGCCAGTCGGTTTGAGGGTTAGAGCCATCTACTGGTCTTGAGTAATCGAATTGGGGGTCACGCTTAGGAATAAAGTCGCCATGATAATAGGCGATGTTTCCATTTGCATCTGCATAAACCGTATTATTCGAAGAGTTTCTTCTGATTCGCATCATCTCCCAAAACTCTTCATGATTGTTAGTTTTGGTACGGGTAAATGACTGAATCAGTGCATCAACCGGCTCCCAGTTTAGGGCTGTAGCAACCCACTGATCTCCAATTTTACCGGTAATGGGGCCGTGATGGGTTCTGTACATCGGAAAGGTTCTTTCCTTCATTTCATCGCCATCCTTGTATTTCAAAGTCACCTCAGAAGTCCAAACATCTCTCCACTCATCTCCGTACTTATACTGAAGCTTGCCATCACGCTCTTCAACCGTCTCCAAAAAATCATCTTTGAAGTCAACACGAGTTGAAGTGTGCATCCAGCCATTTTTCTCATTGAAACCCTGATAGATAAAGAACTGACCCCAGGTGGTAGCACCGTAGGCATTCAATCCTTCCTCGCTTACCACTTGCGATTCTCCTCTGAAATAGAAACTGGTATGTGGGTTAATTAGCAACATGGCATTACCTGAGGCGGTATGCTCTCCGGCAATGGCAAATCCATTAGAACCTCTTGGCTCTTCAAACAGATCTTGTTTTTCAGTTAACTCAGACATGGCCACTTGTCCATTCTGACCATAGAAGGAAGATATTCCACGAGTAGAAACGCTTTCTATATCACCACCAATGGATCCCTCGAAAAAGAACATTGGCATCCATGGCTCGAATCGTGTAATTACCTTAGGCGTAACTTCAGGATGAGTGTGTAAATAGTAGTTAATTCCATCGGCATAAGCCTGACAAAGATCCTTCAACCAATCCGGAGCATTTTCATAGTGAGCCTTGGCTTCGTCAATGGTCATGTACAAGCGGGCTCGAAGATCTGAGTACAAAGCCTGCTCTCCTTCAACTTCTGCCAGACGACCAATAGCCCAATAGTAGTTTCTTTCTACTCTCGGAAAGTCATCTTCACACTGAGCGTAGAGCATTCCGAAAACAGCATCGGCATCGGTTTTACCGTAGATGTGAGGAACACCAAAATTGTCGCGGATAATTTCTACTTGAGCGGCTTGTTCTTCCCACTTTTCAACCTCTGTTTGAGGGTCAGACTGGCAAGAAAAGACTAGGGCAAGAACAAAAAGGAAATATAGGTTCTTCATCAGATTAAGGTTTCCCTCAATTTGATGGAAGTATTGCTAATCTCCAATAATGATTTTTTAAATGGGTACTATTTCTGTTTTAGCAAAAAGGCCGTGAGCTCTCTGAACTCATCCATCCCTTTGAGAATCCCCATATTAATTTTGTATTTCTGATTAACTACTACCGTAGGCACGTTGTCAATTTTCCTTTCCATCCATAGCTTGCTCATCGCTTTTGATCTATTGATCACAGAAGGACTATTATACAATTCATCGAATTTAGAAGCAGATACGCCTTGGTCGACAAACAGCTGCTTTATTTTAGCCTCAGAATCAATAATTTCCTGCTTTATGTGTATAGCAGCGAAGAATGCTTTTCGTAGTTCGTCTTCTTTCCCAAGGTCAATCATCACATTATAGGCCTTTACAATTCCAAAACTTACCGCCTTGTTATCTCTTGGAATATAGTCTACATGAGACCTTTCAAAATCAACACCTTTGGGCAAAGAGCTGCGCAGAGAATCGATAAACGGATCGAAGCTAAAGCAGTGAGGGCAGAAAAGTGAAAAGAACTCAGTAACAACAGGCTCATCAGACTTTTTATCAGCCACAACTTCGTAATGCTGGCCTTCAACAAATTGAGATTGTGCAGAACTAGAACAAGCTACTACCGTCAGTAAACCGAGGGCCAAAAACACTTTTTTCATCTTTTCCTTTTTTTGCGAAAATAGGGCAAAAGCATTTTGATTGAAAGACAAAACGAAGATTAGGCCGAAAGCTGGTTTAATCAGCTCCCTCCTACTTTGGTTGGTTCGGCCAGCGACACCGCTTTATTGATGCCCTGCTTCCCTTTGTCATACAAATACCGTTGCTGAGGATCATTTCTATTGAGTTTACGGTACTCTTCTGCACTGAGCCCCACCCTTTCGCCATATATCTTATAGTAGGCAGCAAAAACTTCATCCATTACCTCTATATATTTCTGATATGTACTTCCTCTATCGGTTTTGATTGAAACCACTGCTTTACTCGGACCATCTGAAGAGGTCTCCTTACTAAGGTTGGCTCTGATATGGGTCTTCATGGAAACAGGCAGAGAATTAAAGACCTCTACATCGCTTACATCATCAATCACTTTCTTTTCATTTGGCTTCCCAAAATTCAGTACGAAATCATAGACCATATCTCTAAGCTCCGAAATATTTTCTAGTGGTTCATCTTCAACCATAAGCTTATCTAGTGAGTTAATCTGGACCTTCAGAATATTCCTTTCATTGATTGGTGCATCGGTAATAACATCTGTTTTAGGTGGCAACACCATCGGCAAACCCTTGTCTGTAGCTATTTGGGTGGTGACAAGGAAAAAGATCAAAAGTAGAAAGGCAATGTCGGCCATGGAGCCGGCATTCACCTCTTGTTTAGGGCGGTTTCTTTGGTATGACATGGCTTTAAATTAAATTAATAGTTAATTAACTATATTATTAGTTTTAAAGCAAATAAAACCTAGCCTATGTTCTAATGGTCAAATCAATAGATTAGTTATTGAAGATTGATGAAACCCCAATTCTTACTCCAAAGTCTTGCGCCTTCCAGCCCTGGAACGACTGAACCAACTCAAGTCTAAATATTCTGAATAGATTATCGATAGTGTAACCCACTTCCATGTAATTGTCTGAGGTAGGCGTGCTCAGATAGTTTACAAAAATATTTTCCTTAATACCCATTAGTCTAATAGCCGGAATATGGGTCAAAGCCAATTTTCTAAAGCGAATATGGGTAAGAATTGAAGCGTACTCCTGAGCGGTGCTATACTTATAATAGTCGAGCATTCTATAGCTTCCAGTCACATTCATCGGGCTCACTTCTAAACGATTACCCGTAAAGTGCTTATAGTCCATAAACTCCAATGTTGGATTACCAAAGAACTTACCAACCTCAGCATCAACATCTATTATCGCTCTAACTCCCAAACGGATGTCAGCATCTACCCCTAACTCCAGATGATCGAAGTTTACTTCGCTACCCAAACCATCAATCCCCTTTCGGTAAGTAAGCCTTAGTTCCGGAGACCTGTCGTAAATAGGAATCAATCGGCCATTGTACTTACGGAATTTGATCCATGGTCTGGCTCTCA
>JABXIP010000109.1 GCA_013373005.1 Cytophagia bacterium
ATGTTGACTATTTTCTCTGTTTCATTAATTAGCCAATTGTTAAATTGATGATTGAATAGGCTTTTGAAAATGTATTGTTCTTGGAAATCCCGAGAGCTAACAAAGCGACTCGGGGTTGACCATATTCAGTGTCTCACTTATCAGTCAGCTACTTAACTGATGCTGCAAGTGATTACTACTAATGCTGACAAGCACGTAGGGCTTCTTCAGTATGGTTCATGTTGACCATATTCTCAGTTTCATTAATAGGCCAACTATTGAATTAAAGCAGATTCTTCAAATTGAAAGCGAATTGTTCCGAGAAATCCCGAGAGCATTTAGAGCGACTCGGGGTTGATCATATTCTCAGTTTCGTTGATAACCCAGCTACTCAATTGAATAATCAACTACAATACCTTCTTCAACAATGCTGAGATGCTTCTCAACAAAAGCCTGGTGTGCAGGATGTGGTAGATAGGCATCTCTTCCAGCTATATCATCGAAAGTCACTTGAAATATATGTGTCATCCCTTGATCGAATCCTTCAGTACTGTTATTCAAACCCCATTCAAAGGCTTTGATCTCTTCTATTTCATTTTTTAAGTTTTTAAAACCATCAATAAATGCATCGACCTGTGCTTCAGTCGCATCAGATTTAAACTTAAAACAAACGATATGACGAACGCCAGTATCTGGTTTTGAACTACATGCAGCAAGCAAAACAGTAAGACAAAGGAATAATAGACTCTTTTTCATTAAGGAAGATAATGATTTTAATGACATAGCTCTTGATAAAACAGCCTCATATCCGTTTCTCCATTGGATAATTAAATCCAAGAAATATCCCAATGAATGCAAGGGGTTGGACATTCATCCCATTTGATAAGTTTAGATATCCTGCCCTTTTGGGAATCATGCAAATAAACCGATTTCCTGATTCCTTATTTCCTGCTTAACTTATAGCAAAGCTTCAACCAAAAATGATTTCCCTCTTTAGAAAAATTCGAAGTTCGTTATTGACTCAAGGTAAATTGAGCCGCTATTTGGTCTATGCCATTGGCGAAATATTGCTGGTGGTCTTAGGTATTCTGATCGCTCTTAAAATTAATAATTGGAATGAGACTGTTAAGAACAAGAAACAGGAGGTTGTACTCCTTAAAAATCTCAAATATGACTTTGAACAGAATATGCAGAGGCTGCAATCTGGAGAGAGCTATATAAGCCAAAGAAGAGATTACATTGATCAACTTCTAGGATACCTAAGACATCTCCCAGAAAAAATAGATTCGGCCGAAACTGTAGCCCTTTTGGAGCGAATAAGCATGGTGCATAACTTCCACCCTGCAATGCCCACGTACCAAGAAATGCAGGGATCTGGCACACTCAACCTGATAAAATCAATACCTCTTAAAAATGCCATTGCCAATTATCAGACCGTGCTCAATAGCAATGAGAAAATAGAGATTTCTCATACTCCTGCCTTCATGGAATATGCCAGGCGAATAGCAAACTATATGGACGAAGGTATTGGAGAAGTAAACTTAACAAGCGATGATTATTCAGCATACAATGGAATTAACTTTGATCTGGAAGCCATGTCAAAAGACGAGATACTAATTAATCTTTTAAAAGATCTTAGAAACAAAACCACTACGGAACTGAGGTATAAAGATGAATTGCTAATGACTCGAATGGCTAACATTATGACTATCATAAATGGTCAACTGAAGGTTTCTGAAGATCATTTGAATTAGCCTGTCTTACAAGTGTATATTAGAGAGTTAGTTTCAACAATTTCTTACCAATGAAGCCCTCTCAAACCTCTGCCACACATCTAATTATAATATTACTCCTCATAAGCTGCTCAAGTCCAAAAGAACAGGAAAAACTACCATTCGAAGAAAACTGGGAATCGCTCGCCCAAATTGAACGCGAGCCGGAGTGGTTCAAAGACGCCAAGTTTGGCATTTACTTTCATTGGGGAGTTTATAGTGTGCCGGCTTTTGATAATGAGTGGTATCCCCGCTGGATGTATATGCCAGATAGAGGTGATACCTGGGGTGGAAAAGTGCACCAACATCACCTAGAGACTTACGGCACTTTGGATGAATTCAATTATCATGATTTCATCCCCATGTTCACAGGTGAGCATTTCGATGCTGAAGAATGGGCAGAGCTATTCGAGAAAACAGGAGCAAAATTCGCAGGACCAGTAGCACAACATCACGATGGCTTCGCCATGTGGCACAGTAAGGTCAACCCTTGGAATGTAAAAGACATGGGACCCAAGAAAGATGTATTAGGTGAATTGTTTACAGCATTGAAGAAGAGGGATATGAAAACCATAGCCACGTTTCACCACGCCAAATTAGGTCAGCGATATGCCAATGACTCCAGCAATTGGGCTGGCAATGGTCCGGATGTAGGCTGGGATAGTCATTACCCTTATTCTCCTGAATATGTCACTTCCTCCACAGACACAAAACTGAGAAAGCTGTACGGCAATCTTGAGGAAGAAGAATTTAACAAATACTGGCTGGATCAAATTGAGGAAGTGATCGATCAATATGGCCCTGATATGATCTGGTTTGATTCCTGGCTGGACATTATGCCGGAAGAATCTAAGCTGAAAATGGTTGCCCATCATTTCAACACAGCCGTGAATCGGGGACAATCACCAATCGTTCTACACAAGCAGGAAGATCTGCCGGAAGAAGTAAGCCTGCTGGACATTGAACAGGGTGGAAAAACCGAGATTTCGAAGAACTACTGGATGACCGATATTACCATCAGCCATGGTTCATGGTCTTATACCGAAGGGCAAACCTACAAAGACCCGTCCACGGTCATCAGAAATATGATTGATGTGTGGAGCAAAAGGGGGATAGTATTGCTCAACATCTCTCCTACTTCTGCAGGTGTAATTACCAAAGAACAAAGAGATGTGCTGAATTCAATTGGGGAATGGATTGGGCTGCACAAGGAGGCCGTTTATGAAACAAGAGCCCATTCCATTTATGGCTACGGTGCTGCCGAATTTGAAGAAGGGCATTTTGGTGGTCAGTCGGCCACCATGCAATACAGCAATAGCGACTATAGATTTACCAAATCAAAGGATGGAAAATCACTATTCATTTATGTGCTCGGGCTACCCAAGGCTGAGTCCAAGCTTCAAATAGACCATGTATTCGACACGAATAACCCTGAAATCAAACAAGTTTCAGTAGTAGGAAGCAGTGCGGAACTGGAGTGGTCTGTGAAAGACGGTCAGCTCATTGTGAACACGCCTTCGGCATCAGAAATGAATGAAATAGCCACCGTTTTTAAAGTGGAATTTGAATAAGGAATTTGGCAAAAAGTAATGTCTAATAATTTATCAAAACTCTTTTTCCTATTCATCATATAGCATTTAAGTGGCCACTTGACTCTTCTAAGACCTGAAAAACAAATATCAAAGCGTCCGATTGACACACTGAGAATAAATCAATATCATTGTGGAGTTTCCAGCTTACATGCTCGCTCTATACGGATTTCTAACCATTGCCCTCTTGCTCATTCTGATTATGAGCAAGAAAGTATCGGTTATTGTTGCTCTGATTGCCATTCCAATCATTACAGGCCTTCTAGCGGGGTTCGATAATGAGTTGGTAGGATTCATATCTGATGGTGTTAAAAATATCTCCACCACGGTGGTCATGTTTGTATTTGCCATCCTTTTCTTCGGTGTTTTAATGGATGCCGGAACCTTCGACCCAGTTATTGCGAAAACTCTAAAACTGGCTGGAAGTGACCCTGTAAAAATCACCCTTGCTACAGCCTTTCTGGCTATGCTGGTACACCTGGACGGTTCTGGAGCAGTTACCTTCTTAATAGTTATACCTGCACTCCTGCCAATTTACGACAAGCTTGGTATGCAGCGTACAAGCCTTGCCTGCATTGTTGCACTCGCAGCAGGAACTATGAACATTCTGCCCTGGGGAGGCCCCACCATTAGAGCGGCTTCAGCATTAAGCATTCCGGTTACAGAGTTATTCAATCCACTGCTAATTCCTGTTATAGTCGGACTAATCACTGTGTTTGCCATCGCTTATATGATCGGGAAAAAAGAGAGAAAAAATATCAATTGGAGCAACCAATCTTCCTCTTTACCAATTCAAGCTAAACGCGAGAAAGACCTTTCAGTGAAGGTTGGTGTGATGATTTTCAACTACCTATTGATAGTAAGTTCTATTGTTATCATTATCACTGCATTGGCTCCTCCATACATCGTATTTATGGTGGCTTTTGTATTGGCCTTAGTGGTCAATTTCCCCAAAGTGACCGAGCAAAAAGAGCGGGTAGATGCACATGCAAAGGCAGCATTATTAATGGCCAGCATTCTCTTCGCGGCAGGCTGCTTTACCGGAATTCTTAAGGGATCTGGAATGATTGAAGCTATGGCGCAGTCGTCTGTCAAATATATCCCCGACTTTATAGGAAGCCATTTAGCGGTATCGACAGGCCTGCTTTCTATGCCTGCCAGCCTGCTTTTCGATCCTGACTCCTACTATTTTGGAGTCATGCCAATCCTAGCCAACACAGCAGAGCACTTTGGCGGAAGTGCCATTGAAGTAGGCAGGGCTTCTATTATAGGCCAAATGACTACCGGATTTCCTGTTAGCCCTTTAACAGGTTCTACCTACCTTCTCATTGGGCTCTCTGAGGTCGACCTGGGAACTCACCAGAAGAAGACCATTCCATTGGCTTTTCTCGTCACTTTGGTCATTCTTGTTGTATCAGTGTTGATTGGAACCATATCGCTATGAAAACTGAGATGAAAGAAAAGATTAGAATCGGATGTGGTGCTGGTTTCTCTGGAGACAGACTGGAACCTGCGTGCCTGTTGGTAGAACATGGTGAAATTGATTATCTGGTACTGGAATGCCTGGCTGAGCGCACTATTGCTCTGGCTCAAAAGAGAAAAAAACAAGACCCTACCAAAGGCTATGACCTGCTTTTGGAGCGTAGAATGAAGGCCCTTCTACCTCTCTTAAAAGAAAAGGGCGTTAGACTCATTACGAATATGGGTGCAGCTAATCCTCTGGGAGGTGCTAAAAGAATTATTGAATTAGCGCAAGCAAGCTCAATTCAAATAAAGGTAGCTGTGGTATCCGGAGATGATGTGCTAGATCAGATTACTGTCAATGAAAAGGCCCTGGAAACTGATAAACCATTGAAGGAGTCGGGTGAAATCGTGTCTGCCAACGCATACCTCGGAGCTGATGCCATCATTGAGGCGCTGAAAACCGATGCAGATATAGTCATTACCGGCCGTGTGGCGGACCCTTCCCTTTTTGTGGCTCCCATCATGTATGAATTAGGCTGGGAACTAGACAACCTGGATCAGGCAGCTCAGGCTACGGTAGTGGGACATTTAATGGAATGTGCAGGACAGATTACAGGTGGCTATTTTGCGGATCCTGTCAAAAAACAAGTTGATGGACTAGAAAATCTTGGCCATCCCATAGCCGAAGTCCTATCAAATGGCATCACAACTATTAGCAAAATTGAAGGAACAGGAGGAGCAATTACTGTGGCCACAGCCAAAGAGCAGTTGCTTTATGAAGTCACCAACCCTTTTGCCTACCTAACCCCTGATGTCACTGCTGACTTTTCAGAAGTATCCATAACTAGCCAAAAGGATAATGAGGTAATTATTTCAGGTGGAAAAGGAAAAGCCCGGCCCATTGAACTGAAAGTAAGTATGGGTTACAAAGCAGGTTTCAGAGGAGAAGGAGAAATTTCTTATGCAGGGCAAAACGCTTTGGAACGTGCTCAATTGGCAGGAGACATTATTGAAAAGAGATTAAGAAAAGACTTTCCTAATCTTAGGATTGATCTCATTGGGCAGAACTCATTGCATGGTTCTGTTTCAGGAACAAACTCAAGACCCTATGAAGTCAGGCTAAGAGTGTCCGCCATGTCCAGCACAGCTGGTGAAGCATCAAGAATTGGAGAAGAAGTGGAAGCACTTTATACCAACGGACCAGCAGGCGGAGGTGGGGCCAGAAAATATGTGGAAGAGGTATTGGGTATAGTTTCCACTTTAATCAACAGAAATCTGGTTCAAACGAGCATTCAGG
>JABXIP010000348.1 GCA_013373005.1 Cytophagia bacterium
AAGAGAGGGGCAGTAATGCTTCAAAACACCAAAGCTGCCAAACATAAATACGCCTTGAAATCCATGGCTGCTTTCAAGGCAAAAATCTTATCCAACACCCTTCAAGGGCTTGAATTGGATATTGATGGAAAGAACGTCTGGTTCAAGCTGATTGGCGACTTCAATGCCTATAACCTGCTGGCTGTTTTCGGAACAGCTGTGCTTTTGGGAGAAGACGAAACTGAGGTTTTAGAGCAGCTTTCCAATGTGAATCCAGCTCCAGGAAGATTTGAGCAAGTGATTACCAACACAGGCATCACTGCCTTGGTAGATTATGCTCATACACCGGATGCCTTAGAAAATGTACTGTCTACTATTAAAGAGTTCAGAACCGGTAATGAAACTGTCATTACAGTAGTAGGCTGTGGTGGAAACAGGGACAAAGAGAAAAGACCGATCATGGCGAAAATCGCCTGTGATCTAAGCGATAAAGTGATTTTGACTTCAGATAACCCACGTTTTGAAGAGCCGGGTGACATTCTGAAGGATATGCAAGCAGGGGTTTCTCCTTCCAACTTCAAAAAGACTTTGGTCATTGAAGATAGAAGAGAGGCCATAAAAGCTGCCTGTAGCATGGCCGAACCTAAAGATATTATTCTGGTGGCTGGCAAAGGCCATGAGACTTATCAGGAAATCAAAGGAGTGCGTAGCGACTTTGACGATAGACAAGTATTGAGTGAAATGTTAAACCTAATGCACCAGAAGTGATGTACGATATGCGATTTACGATTTACGATTTGGGAATGACGAATGACAATTCGACCGGAGTAATTGTCGGTTCAGGGGACATCGTAATTCAAAAATCTAATATCGTAAATGGTTTGAAACTAAAAACGAGAAACAGAGAACAGTAGATGCTATACTATTTATTCGACTTTTTGGATAGAGAATATGACCTGATAGGAGCTGGGGTATTCCAGTACATCTCCTTCAGGGCAGGTATGGCTGTGCTTGTTTCATTGCTCATCACCATCACATTTGGTGAGTCGCTCATTACCATGCTTAGAAAAAAGCAGGTGGGCGAGACCATCCGTGACCTTGGACTTGAAGGCCAAATGCAAAAGAAGGGTACACCAACTATGGGTGGGCTGATCATCATTGCGGCTATTGTCATACCAACATTGCTGTTCGCTAAGCTGGAAAATATTTATGTCATTCTATTGTTGGTGACCACTCTAGTTTTGGGTGGAATTGGCTTTTTGGATGACTACATCAAAGTCTTCAAGAAGAACAAGGAAGGTTTAGCCGGAAAGTTTAAAGTAGTTGGTCAGATAGCTGTTGGTTTAATTGTGGGAGCTACGCTCTTCTTTAGTGATGATGTTGTGGTTAGGGAATTCAATGAGACACCTGTTGAAATTCAGGCTGAAGGTCAACCTGCCACTAGCTATAAAGATGTCAAATCTACCACAACCACTATCCCATTTGTAAAGAACAATGAGCTAGACTATAGCAGGCTAAATCCAACGGAGAATGATCTTGTCACCGCTGCAATCTATATTCTGATTGTAATCTTCTTCGTGACGGCCATTTCAAATGGAGCCAATATTACTGATGGAATAGATGGATTGGCAGCCGGAACCTCGGCCATTATCGGGTTGACCTTGGCTATTCTGGCCTATATCTCAGGTAATGCCATTTTTTCAGATTACCTGAACGTAATGTTCATACCGAATACGGGTGAGTTGGTGATTTTCTGTACTGCATTTGTGGGAGCGTGTGTTGGCTTCTTGTGGTACAACTCTTATCCAGCCCAGGTATTTATGGGCGACACCGGAAGCCTTTCATTGGGTGGGGTCATCGCTGTGTTGGCTCTAGTACTTAGAAAAGAACTTTTGATTCCCGTGCTGTGCGGAATCTTCGTGATTGAAAATCTCTCTGTGATTTTGCAGGTGAGCTACTTCAAATACACTAAAAAGAAATATGGTGAAGGCAGAAGAATCTTCAAGATGTCTCCGCTTCACCACCATTACCAGAAAATGGAAATCCCGGAACCCAAGATCGTTACACGATTCTGGATTGTGGGTATCCTGCTGGCAATTATTGCCTTGGCTACTTTAAAGTTAAGGTGATGTAAGATGTTAAATGTATGATGTACGATTGAAGAAAATTGAATAGACAACAGATCATATTGAGGCAAAAAAGGTTCGTTTTGGACGTTGTTAATCTTTGTGATTCATTGCCAAAAGGCTATGCCTATTCTATTTTCTCTAGACAATTGATTCGATGTTCAAGTTCTGTTGGTGCTAATTATCGTGCAGCTGGAAGAGCAAAGTCAGATGCAGACTTCATAAATAAGCTGAAGATAGTTGAGGAGGAAGCAGATGAGAGTTGCTATTGGCTGGATCTGATTCTTTCCCTGAAAGGGATAAATTCTAACGAAACCACAAGGCTTTTGAAAGAAGCTGAAGAGATACTTGCGATAACGGTTGCCTCTATAGTGACGGTAAGGAAAAGAGTGTCTGCTTCTGATCGTAAATCCAACATTGTAAATCGTAAATGATAAAAGTGAAGCGTAAACTAACCATACTCGGAGCCGGTGAAAGCGGCATAGGAGCAGCTCTATTAGGGCAGGCTAAGGAGTATGATGTGTTCGTTTCAGATGCCGGTCAAATCAAGCCCAATTATAAGAATGAGCTTGAAGAGGCAGGGATTACTTATGAAGAAGGAAGTCATTCAGTTGATAGAATTCTGAAGAGTGATTTAGTGGTGAAAAGCCCAGGAATACCAGAAAAGGCAGAGTTGATAAAGAAGTTGAGAGCGAATGGAAATCTGATTATTTCAGAGATCGAGTTCGCATCGCAATTTACGAATGCCAAGCTGATAGGAATTACCGGAACAAACGGTAAAACCACCACCGCCATGCTCACTTATCACATCCTTAAAACAGGTGGATTTAATGTAGGGCTGGCTGGAAATGTAGGAACAAGCTTCGCACGTCAGGTGCTGACTGAAAACTTCGATTGGTATGTGCTTGAGCTGAGCAGCTTCCAATTGGACGATTCCTACGAATTGAAATTAGAAATAGGAGTCTTATTGAATATCACGCCAGATCATCTGGATCGATACGATTACGACTACCAAAAATATATCGCATCTAAGATGCGCATATTTCACCTTGTACACCTGGGGCGACATGCTGTCTATTGGCAGGATGACCCCCAAATCGGGGAAGGCATTGTTAAAGCCACTAGTGGCCTCAATGTACATCCCTTTTCGCTCAGCGGAGACGCTGCTGAGATTACTTATATACAAAATGATAGGTTGTTTTATGTCCCTAATGGTATTGAGGTGTCTGCCCCCAGAGCAGATATCTCAATCAAGGGACTACATAATGCCTTAAATGCCGCTGCGGCTGGAAATGCTGCTCTGGTAGCAGGTGTTGCACCTGAAGCTTTGTTGGAAGCTTTGAAGACTTTCAAAGGCGCTGAGCACAGGTTGGAATCTGTACGAGAGCTCGATGGGGTTGAGTACATCAATGATTCTAAAGCAACCAATCTTGATTCTGTAAAGTATGCCCTCGATGCCTTCGAAAATCCGATTATTTGGATTGCTGGAGGAATTGATAAGGGCAATGAATATAACCTGGTGAACCAACTGGTACAGGATAAAGTGAAGGCGCTGATTTGCCTTGGGAAAGACAATTCTAAGCTCATGACTTCATTTGAAAATCTAGTGCCGGTTATCAAATCAACTGACGATTTAATCCAGGCAGTACGCTGGGCAAAAGAACTTGCCGAGCCGGGAGACATTGTGTTGCTCTCTCCGGCATGTGCCAGTTTTGATTTGTTCCAGAATTATGTGGACAGAGGAAATCAGTTTAAGAAGGCTGTACTCGAACTGTAAGCAATTAGAAAATTGAAATGCTAGATAAGGTAAAAAGTTGGACAGATAAGAACATTCAGGGTGACCCGGTCATCTGGCTGGTTGTGATTTGCCTGTCTGTTTTTGGCATCCTTGTGGTGTACTCTGCTACAGGGTCTCTGGCATATCGTGCCGGAGTCAATACAGAAATGTATTTGGTGAGGCATGCCATGATGGTAGGGCTTTCCCTCTTTGTCATGTGGATTGCCCATAAGGTAGACTACCGATATTATTCAAAATTGACACACTATGCTTTGCTTTTGGCAGTGCCACTTTTGTTATATGCATGGTTAAATGGTAATACGCATAACGGGGCCTCCAGATGGATTACACTTCCATTCATAGGTTTGCAATTCCAGCCGTCTGACCTAGCAAAATTGGCACTTATTGCCGCTTTGGCTACTATGTTGGCCAAACGTCAGCAAAAGATAGATGACCTTAAAGAATCTTTAATTCCAATGTTGGCTTGGTGTGGGGGTATTTGTGCCCTCATCGCCATGACCAATATTTCCACAGCAGTATTGCTCTTCGCTACCTGCATGTTGCTGCTCTTCATTGGCCGTGTACCTGTCAAGTATCTGGCTATGCTTTTGGTAGTGGGTGTCTTTGCCGGATTAATTGCCATGAAGGTTGGCCAACGAGGAGAAACGGCTATGAGTAGGATCGAATCATTTCTGCATCCAACGGAAGTTCCATATCAGGCACAAGTAGCCAATATGGCCATCGCTACCGGTGGAGTGTTCGGAAAAGGTCCTGGCTCTAGTGTACAGAGAAACTTCCTTCCTGAAGCTTATTCAGATTTTGCCTACGCCATCATCATTGAGGAGTATGGCATTGTTGGTGGGGTGTTCGTGCTCTTCCTTTATCTGGTACTGCTATATCGCGGAATGCGGGTGGTTGCTAATAGTGATAGGGCCTTTGGAGGCTTGCTTTCGGCAGGGCTCACCTTTGCCATAGTGATTCAGGCATTGGTAAATATAGGAGTAGTGGTTGGTCTCGGTCCGGTAACAGGTCAGACACTTCCACTCATCAGTATGGGAGGAACCTCACTACTATTCACCGGACTTTCATTGGGGATTATTCTCAGTGTTAGCCGTGGAGAACAAGAAGACTTTTCAGCCTTGGGTGGCGATATGAAGAATAAATTAAGAACAGCTTAGTATCGAAAAGAAAGAACCATATCGATTGATCATAAGCGGTGGAGGCACCGGAGGGCATGTGTATCCTGCTATTGCCATTGCCAACGCGTTCAAAGCTCGCTTCGAAGATGCCGAGATTTTGTTCGTTGGAGCCAAAGGCAAAATGGAGATGCAGAAAGTGCCTGAAGCTGGCTATGTCATCAAAGGACTTTGGATCAGTGGACTTCAGCGCAAGCTCACTTTGGACAATCTCTCTTTTCCGTTTAAGGTGATCGATAGCCTGTTGAAGAGTAAAAGGATCATCAAAAGGTTCAAGCCGCATGCTGCAGTGGGTGTTGGCGGATACGCTTCCGGCCCGCTATTGAGAATGGCTGTAAGAGGTAGGGTTCCAGCTATTGTGCAGGAACAAAATTCTTATGCTGGCCTTACCAATAAGGTATTGGCTAAGAAGGTTCAGAAGGTATGTGTGGCCTATCCGAATATGGACCGCTTTTTTCCAGCAGAAAAAGTGGTGCTGACAGGTAATCCTGTTCGAAAAGATATTACTGAGCTAGCCGATAAAAAGTCTATTGGATTGACTCATTTTGGTTTGAATCCGGATATGCCGGTGCTATTGATTTTGGGTGGAAGTCTCGGAGCCAGAACACTGAACGACAGCATGATTCTGAATATTCAGAAGCTCATTGATGCGAATGTTCAGGTGCTTTGGCAGTGCGGTAAATTTTACCATGCCGAAATGCAGGAGAAGCTTTCGAAGGTAGCGTACAACGGTTCTGTGAAGCTTTTCGAATTCCTGAAGGAAATGGATTTAGCCTATGCTGTGGCCGATGCGGTGATTAGCAGGGCAGGAGCGCTTTCTGTTTCTGAGCTGAGTATAGCTGGCAAGCCTACCATTTTTGTGCCTTCACCAAATGTGGCCGAAGACCACCAGACCAAGAATGCCAAGGCTATGGTAGAAAACAAAGCTGCGGTATTGGTAAAAGATACTGAAGCAAGAGAAATGCTCATTGATAGGGCCATTGAATTGCTAAAAGACGAAGAACAAAAAGCTCAATTGAGCTCCAGTATAAAGGCTATGGCCAAGCCCAATGCGGCCAATGAAATTGTAGATGAAATAGTGAAACTCATCGCATGAATTTAGAAAAGATACATAGCGTCTATTTTGTCGGTATCGGTGGTATCGGCATGAGTGCTTTAGCCCGTTGGTTCAAGCACAATGGAAAGCGTGTGTCTGGCTATGATCGCACTCCAACCGAGCTGACAAACCGTTTGGTGCAGGAAGGGATTGAGATTCACTTTACTGATGATGTCAATCTGATCGATGCTGAAGTTAAGGATAGCCCTGAAAGTAGCTTGATCATCTATACCCCGGCTATTCCTAAAGACCATTCAGAGCTGAATTGGTTGAAGGATAATGGTTTTGAGGTACTGAAAAGATCTCAGGTTTTGGGCATCATCACACAGAACATGCGCAGTGTGGCTGTGGCTGGTACGCACGGGAAGACAACAACCTCATCGATGGTTGTGCATCTTTTAAAAGCTTCAGGCTTCGATGTTGCGGGATTCCTTGGGGGAATTAGTGCCAATTACGATACCAATATGATTCTCAATGACTCAAGCGAGGCCATAGCTGTGATTGAAGCCGATGAGTTCGACAGATCATTCCTGACGCTTCACCCTGAATGGGCAGTAGTAACAGCGGCCGATGCAGATCATTTGGATATCTATGGACATAAAGATGCCTTGAAAGACTCGTTCAGAGACTTCATTAAAAAGATTAAGAAGGAAGGTAAACTCTTCGTGAAAAATGAGCTGGCTACCGAATTGATTTCAGATGAAGGTCTGAACTACGAGGGTTACGCGCTGGCAGATGCTTCAATCACTGCAGAAAACATTCGCTTTGAAGATGCTTCGTTCATCTTCGACTATAAGAATGGGGAGAAGATTATTGAGGGGATTAGGCTGAATGTGCCAGGCTACCACAACGTGGAAAACATGCTGGCTGCTATTTCAGTGAGCAGACATCTTGGAGCTAATGAAGACTCCATTAAGCAGGCGGTGGAAAGCTACCGAGGTGTGAAGAGGAGATTCGAGTTCATCATCAAACGGGATGATCTGGTTTTTGTGGACGATTACGCTCATCACCCTGTAGAAATTACGGCCTTACTCAGGTCTGTGAGAGATCTGTTTGCTGGTAAAAAGATTACTGCTGTTTTCCAGCCACATCTTTTCAGTCGCACAAGAGATTTTGCTACTGAGTTTTCAGAGAGCTTATCTCTGGCAGATGAGGTGATTTTGCTGGATATCTATCCGGCCCGTGAACTTCCAATGGAAGGAGTGGATTCAGAAATGCTGATGGAAGGCATCAGCTGTGAAGAGAAAATGATTTCAAGCAAAGAAGGCTTGATAGAAAATATTAAAGCCTGGCAACCTGAGGTGCTCCTCACAATAGGCGCAGGCGATATAGACAAATTGGTTCAACCTATAAAAAGTGCATTGTCATGAGAAATACAGAAACTGTTTTGAGAGTGCTGGGTATTGTAGTAGGATGTGTGTTGTTGGTAGTATTGGCCAGCTCAGTAAAAAATAGAGACATGGGCTACCACATGGAAGATATCGATGTGGAGATAGAAAATGCCTATGAGAATTTCTTTGTTGATGAGGCCGATGTAATGGCGCTCATTATGCAAAATGAAGGTGATTCCATTCTTGGTGATGGCTTTAATACTGTAAGTCTTAAGGAAGTAGAGCAGCGCATAAAGTCGCACAGCTTTGTGAAGGATGCAGAAGTCTACAGAGACCTGAAAGGTCACCTGGTGGTGAGAGCCAGACAGAATAAGCCTGTTGCCAGATTAATCTCTGCTTCAGGAAGAAATGCCTACATCGGTGAGGATGGAGATATTCTCCCTGTTTCGCCAAAATATACAGCCCGTGTACCGGTGGTGACTGGCCGATACGTGGATAAGCTGATGGGGCTAGGTCAGGTAGCTGAAGATGACTATGCTTCTAAGGTATATGACCTAATTGGTTTCATCAACGAGCATAAGTTCTGGACGATGCAGATTGGCCAGATCGATATCAGCAGCAAAGGGTATGTAGTCATGTATCCTCAGGTAGGAGATCAGAGATTGGAATTTGGATATGCTGAAGACATCGAGAAGAAATTCAAAAAGCTTGAAATTTTCTTCAAGCAGATTATGCCAACCAAAGGTTGGAACACCTATGAAAGGGT
>JABXIP010000306.1 GCA_013373005.1 Cytophagia bacterium
AGAAGAAACGCTGTACCTGGTGCGAAAATACCTTTGATGATTATGTCAAATACCACGATGGAGAATGGGGAGTGCCTGTTCATGACGATAGAACTCACTTTGAATTTCTGATTCTCGAAGGTGCTCAAGCAGGTTTAAGCTGGGCTACTATTCTCAAAAGAAGAGATGGTTACCGCGCAGCATTTGCCGATTTCGACCCAGAGGAGGTTGCTCAATTCAGTCAGGAGAAAGTAGAAGCATTGCTGCTCGATCCGGGAATAATTCGCAACAGATTGAAGGTGCAGGGCACTGTTATTAATGCACAGAAGTTTTTAGAAGTTCAAAAGGAGTTTGGCTCTTTCGACAAATACATCTGGTCATTTGTGGGAGGAAAGCCAATTGTAAATTCTAGAAAATCTATGAAAGATGTTCCGGCTACCAGTCCTGAGTCTGATGCCTTGAGCAAGGATCTGAAAAAGCGAGGCTTCAAATTTGTCGGAAGTACCATTATATATGCTTATATGCAGGCCTGCGGCTTGGTGAATGATCACACGACAGACTGCTTTAGGTATTCCGAAGTTTAATTATCTATACTTAGCACAATTTCTTTTCGGCTGAAACGAATGGACCACATACCAATGGTAGAATCACCAAAGGTCATTGGTTTGGTGTATAGCAGTGTTTTTCCATCATCTAGCTTTTGAATGTTTGGGTTGGAACTGATTCCGTTTTTTCGATTGTAATTATAGGCCTGAAACAGCTGGAGCTCTTTGCCCTCCAATTCATTGGGCCTGGCGAAGAGGTAATAATTTCTTTGATAGGTTGTGTCCTTGCCCAATTCAATGAAATATTCTGTTTTTGATAAGCTGACTTTTAACTGCTTAGAAACTTCATTTCCCAGCTTCATCGCTTGTTCAATAATCTGAGCATCAGAAACTACCTTAATTTCTCTGGCTTCCATTTCCTTTCTTGCCGCTGTGGTATCTATCTTTTGGTCGCCACACGAAGACAAAAGCAACGGAAAAAGAATAAAAATAGTCAAAACTCTCTTCATCAACTCAAAAGGATGTTTTTGTAAAGGTAAACAGCTATTGCATTTGTTTGTTAATTTTGCAGCCTAATACTATTTCTATGATCGATAAGCTTCAGGCCATAAAAGACAGATTTGAGGAGGTAGGTCAGCTCATTGTGCAACCAGATGCCATGTCTGACATGAAAGCCTATTCCAAGCTCAGCAAGGAATACAAGGACCTTGAAAAGATTGTGAAGTGTTTTGATGAATATCAGAATGTGCTAGACAACCTTAAGTCTACCAAGGAGCTTTTGAAAACTGAAAAGGATGAAGACTTCCGCGATATGGCTAAGGCTGAATTGGATGAGCTTGAAACTCGCAGGGATGAACTTGAGGAAGAGCTCAAATTTATGCTGATTCCTAAAGACCCGGACGATCATAAGGATGTGATTATGGAAATCAGGGCAGGTGCCGGTGGTGATGAGGCAGCCATTTTTGCCGGAGATTTGTACCGAATGTATGAACGCTTTATCGACTCAAAAGGCTGGAATAAGGAATTAATTAGCTTGAGCGAAGCATCGTCAGGTGGTTTTAAAGAAATTGTTTTCAGCGTTTCGGGTGAAGATGTTTACGGTGCCTTAAAGTTTGAATCGGGTGTTCACCGGGTTCAAAGGGTTCCTGTAACAGAGTCTCAAGGGAGGGTTCATACCTCGGCCGCTTCTGTGGCGGTTTTGCCTGAAGTAGAAGATGTAGACGTTGAGCTCGATATGAAGGACGTGAAAAAGGACACTTACCGAAGTTCAGGTGCGGGTGGTCAGCACGTAAACAAAACAGAATCTGCTGTTCGATTGACACACATTCCAACCGGTATTGTGGTGGAGTGCCAAGACGGTAGGTCTCAGCACAAAAACTATGATAAAGCGCTTTCGGTTTTGCGTTCTAGACTCTATGAAAAGGAACTGAAGAAGCAGCAGGAAGAAATTGCCGGAGCCAGAAAGTCATTGGTTGGTTCAGCCGATAGATCAGATAAAATCAGAACTTACAATTATCCTCAAGGAA
The DNA here is from genome assembly GCA_013373005.1 of Cytophagia bacterium. Lineage (GTDB taxonomy): Bacteria > Bacteroidota > Bacteroidia > Cytophagales > Cyclobacteriaceae > Roseivirga. The sequence continues at coordinate 2,051 of JABXIP010000306.1, forward strand.
GGGTAACAGACCATAGAATTGGTTATTCCGTTCACAATTTGCCAACCGTAATGGATGGTGCTCTCGATGATTTTGTGGAAAACCTAAGGATTGCGGAGAATGCGGAGAAACTTCAGGAAGGTTCTCAGGTCTGATGTACTTTCAGAAAGAAATATCCCTTCAGTCTAAAAGAAGAGGGTTTCATCTCATTACCCATGAGGTGATTTCCGCTTTTGAAGAGATAGGTCAAATAAAGATTGGCTTGCTACATGTGCACATTAAACACACCAGTGCCAGTTTAACCATCAATGAAAATGCTGATCCAACCGTAAGAGAAGACTTCGAAAGTCATTTCAATATTTTGGTGCCGGAAGATGCCAATCATTATCAGCATACTTTCGAAGGGCCGGACGATATGACCTCACACATTAAGGCTTCTTTGCTCGGACCATCAGTTACTATTCCTATTTCCAATGGAAGACTAAACCTGGGAACCTGGCAAGGGATTTACCTATGTGAACATAGAAACTATGGTGGGTCCAGAAGGCTCGTGCTCACAGCCCACGGTGAGTAATAAGCTTTTGCTGATACCTCCAAGACACTTGTAAATGTGTAGGAATATCAAATTAATGAAGCGAATGGTTTATGCCTGATAGTCTACAGGCTCCAATTCGAACAGTTTATTGACACTGGTATTGAAGATCTCGGAGATCTTAAGAGCCAAAGAAGTTGAAGGAGTGTATTTACCTCTTTCAATAGCATTGATGCTCTGTCTGGAAACACCAACCATCTCTGCCAACTGCTCTTGAGTAATTTTCTTTTTCTTGCGTTCTACCTTCAGGGTATTTTTCACTGGATGAAGCATTTATGATTCTGTGAAATTAGATTCAAAACGCCCTATAGTCCACTTTCAAAAGGTTAACTTTTTATTACATTTTGTAGGGTAAAATTTACTATTTGTTACACCCTTGTTAAAAAATAGTGAAGCACTTCTTAACATTGGGCTTTTACTATATCTTTGCAGCCTAAACGATAAGAACTATGTTATTCGACCCACCAATTGCTAGCGGAGCTAATACATTCATTTGGATCGTAGTTATTTTGATTGCTTTCGTAGGAGCAATTTCTCAGAATGATGCCCTTTTCAAAGGCAAGAAGAAGAAAGAAGAGAAAGGTCACTAAAGACTCTTTAATAGTCCGTAATAGTCTAGCATGGTTATATGAAAAGCCTTTCGGCTGATTGTATCCGCTAGTATAGGAATGTACTCAGAATCCTGTTTGAGATAAAACTCACAGCCTCTATCTAACTGATCCAATACTTGAGCAGCAAACTCAAGGTGTTTCTTTCTATCTCCTTCTTCAAAGAAGATTAGACCGCGTACACCATTCATATCGCGCCAAAGAATTTCGAATTCCTTAGGACTCTTGATATAAGCGTTTGGCTCTACTATGATCTGGCTTTGGCTGTATTTCCAGTCAATTAAAATACACAAGTTAACTATGGGACTGGAGCAGTCTTTCACCCGGTCTTTTAACCGCAGAGTTTGTTTCATTCGGGTTTCAAGCGTGTCCTTATCATAAGCTCGCATTCTTTCAAATACAAAAAAGTTTCTAGTGTAATTAGCCAGTTTGAGATTGATGATATCTCTATCTAATTCTGGTGTCTTTTCTTGTCGACAGCCCAATGTGATGAGTAGAATAAGAACAAAGGAAAATAACTTGAAGCGCATGTGTATGTCAATACGCTAAAGTTAGCCGAAAATAGTCGAACATGGTAACCCTGAAGGCTTCTCGGCTTTTTGAATCATCTAGGAGTTGAATTTTCTGATTGTTTTGTCTTAGATAGAATTGACTACCAATTTGTATTTGCTCGTATACTTTAGCGGCAAAGTCTAGTTGGTTTTTCTTGTTGCCACCTTCGAGCAGAATCTCTCCACTACTCCCGTTTTCATTTTCCCATAGAATCTGGAGTTCGGTTAATGGGCCTGCGGCTGAATTGGGTTCAAGTAGAATGTAGGCTTCATCATATCTCCAGTTATTAACAATGCTGATATTTAGAATAGGTTTGTCCGATTCCTTCACCCTCTTTTCCAACCGGTAGATTTCGAGCTTCGCCTCATCCATTACTTCTACATCGTAATATGAGCGCCTAACGTTCTTGAAGAAAAGCTTAGAGGATTCATCAGTTTTAAAACTAATAGTTGTTTGATCAACTTTCTTATCCTTTACCGGGTTGCACGATGACAGGATCAGGGCAAGTACCAGGAGGCGAGTGAAGCTTTTCATGAAAATGATAACCCAATGCTAGGTCTAAAGTTTGATTTTGGCTGCTGTTTCCACAATCAATTTCCATGCGTTTTCCACATGATAGGCCTCTAAATTGGTGTTTCCGAAGGCTAAACGTAAAGTAAACTTTCCATTTAGTTTAGTCTGCATGAAGAATAACTTACCAGATTGATTGATCTGATCCATGATGGTCTCATTCAAGGCATCGAGCTGAGATTCTTCTCCTTTGATGAATCTGAAACAAACGGTGTTCAATGGAACTGGCGCCATCAACTCAAAGTCTGGATGCTTATCCACCATTTCGGCCAGCCAATGACCCAGCGTAATGTGTTTTCTGATTTTCTCCTGAATGCCTTTCACCCCAAACTCTCTGATTACAAACCAAAGTTTTAGTGCGCGGAACCTTCTGCCGAGTGGAATTCCCCAGTCGCGATAGTTCTTTACTTCTCCATCTACAGAGGTTTTCAAATAGTCGGGCGTAATGGTAAAAGTGTTCACTAGACTCAACGGGTCCTTCACAAAGTAGGCCGTACAATCGAAGTTGGTGAACATCCACTTATGCGGATTGAAAACAAATGAATCTGCCTTTTCAATTCCCTCAGACATCCACCTCATTTCCGGAAGTACCAGCGCTGTTCCGGCATAAGCAGCATCAACATGGTGCCAAATGTTATATTTCTGACAGACGTCTCCAATGTCACCAATGGGATCAATAGCCGTAGTACTAGTAGTTCCAATGGCCGAAACCACACAAAGTGGCGTAAAGCCTGATTGAATGTCTTTTTCAATTTGCTCCTGAAGCTTTTCAGGAATAAGTGCAAATGCCTCATCCACTTCAATTTTTCTTAGACTTTCAATACCTAAGCCTGCAATTTTCACGGCTTTATCGATGGAAGAATGAATTTGTTCCGATGCGTAAACCGTGAATTTCTGGCTAGAGAATCCTTTTTCGTTGATACTGTAATTGGTAGCTTTCTCTCTTGCGGTTAGTAATGCGCAGAGTGTTGCGGTTGAAGCCGTATCTTGAATAACTCCGGTGAAAGCTTCAGGCAGGCCAAGCATTTCGCGCAGCCAGTTCATCATTTGCTCTTCCAATTCTGCAGCAGCTGGTGAGGTAAGCCATTGCATGCATTGGGCACCCAGAGTGCTCATCAGCATTTCAGCCAAAACAGATCCTTTGCTCTTATTTGCCGGAAAATAAGCCATGAAATTAGGGCTCTCCCAGTGGGTAATACCGGGCATAATAATCTCATTAAAGTCCTTCAGCATTTGGTCAATTGACTCTGCGTTTTCTGGTGCCTTGGTTGGAATCTGTTTAAGAATATCTCCCGGTTTTACCTGAGACATTACCGGATAATCTTCTACCGACTCAAAGTAATCGGCCATCCAGTC
>JABXIP010000036.1 GCA_013373005.1 Cytophagia bacterium
ATCAAAGAAGAGTCAGGGTTTGATGACGGAGCATTACATTCAGACCACCCTTATGCTAATGGCACCGGAACCAATAATGAGAGTAGTTATATCATTGAAATGAAAGTGCCGATTATAGTAAGATCGGGAGAAGCTATTGTAAGCTATGACGAGGTGGTTTTAATAGAGCCAGGGGAAGATAATACCGAATTTGGCGATGACGGCTTTTATGATTATGCCGTGATTGAAGCCTCCAAAGATGGAGGATCGAGCTGGATTCCACTCATGGATGGCTACGATGCCAGGGCACAACCTATTTGGTTGAGTACTTACGATGGAAGTATTTCTGACAATAACTCTACTGCAATTGGTACAGAATCAATGTATCGAAGCAGAACATTCGACATTTTGGATAATGAAGAATTTATAGCAGGTGATGAGATATTGATCCGCTTTAGAATCTTCGCAGATGAAGCCGCACATGGCTGGGGATGGGCAGTAGACAACCTGAACATTCAGCTCGATGTAACACCACCAACTGTAGTGCACAATCATTTAGACTATCTAACATCTCTTGACCAGTTTACTATTACCGCCAATGTGACTGATAACTTTGATGTTGATAGCGTGGGAGTTCACTTGATGGTGAATGATGTAGACCAAGGGAAAATTAGAATGGTTCGTACTACAGGATCTTCTTTTCAGGCGCTGATCAATATTAGTAGTTTAAGTGTTGGCGATGTAATTAAGTACAAAATTGGAGCTTTCGATACTAAACAGCCAGAGGGTAATTCTACTCATCTTCCTAGTGAAGATGAATTCTTTGAAGTACCAATTATTGAATTCGGAACAGCGCAAGATTCCTACTCCAATGACTTCAATAGTGCAACAAGTGACTTTGTTGGTAATTTCTTTACCATTGAAACGGTGTCAGGATTTGATGATGGTGCAATCCATAGCCGCCATCCGTACCCCTTAGCTTTCGGTGTAAATGGCCGTAGTTCATTTAACTATACACTTACCACTCCAATAACAATAAGCTCTACCAAACCCTTTATGTCCTATAAAGAGGCATTGCTTATTGAATCCTCCTCAGACTATGCTGCACTTGAAGGCTCAAAGGATAATGGAGCAACTTGGTTCGAAATAACAGCTTACGACACCAATGACGAATCAACTCTATGGGCTCCGGTATTCCAATCTGGTGGAGATGGCAGCAAATCCTTATTCAAGACAAGACTCATCAGGCTTACTGAAGATCCGGAAATCTCGGTGGGTGACGAGGTACTTTTCAGATTCAAAATTAACCGAAGAAGCACAACTCAAGGTTGGGGCTGGGTTATTGATGACCTGGAAATTCAAACGGAAGTGATTCAAGGCCTGGAAGATAACGCGGAGGTGAAGTTTGCCAGCGTTTATCCGAATCCAATTAGGGATGGAAAGCTGAGCATTCAGCTAACCAATCCTTCAGCCAGATCTGTTGACTATTCGATTATTTCAATGGATGGACAATCGAGATTAATTGGGCAAAATCTTGAGCTGGATAACGAGCAGAAAGCATCAATAGATGTTTCAACTCTGCCTTCGGGCCTCTTTGTTCTCAAGCTAATCAATGGAGAAACTGCCAGAGTTTATAAAGTGATGAAACTGGATTGAAATAATTAAAATCTAAGAGATAACTTGAGTCCTGATTTCAGAAGAGATCGGGACTTTTTTATGACAATATTTCAATTCCTTGCATCATTGGCGCTAATCGGACTTTGTATTGGCTTAATCAGGCCTTTTAGGGTGCTTTGGTGGATGGAAACTAAAAACCGATTGAAGGTCCTGGCCTACTATGGCATTCCTCTGGTAGTGTTTTGGCTACTTTACCTTTTCACATAGAAGCACTTTCTTCCCCTCTTGATCTGTGGTGGCGAAAATGTACTGATCTCCACCTTCCTTCAGCCCAGTTTTACTTCGAATCTCTTTTACAGACATAGGAAAGTTGCGAACCGTAACATTGGCTTGCATAGACTGAAGCTGCTTCTTTAACCTCTTCTTATTGAGCGATAATTCATCGAGCACTTGAAATGCCCTTCCTGGAAACTCTGATACCAACACATTACTGGTATACAAGTGGCTATTATAATGGAGCTTCTTCAAGCCAAATTCAGATCCGATACTTTTGAAAGCTCCAGCTTTAAGAATGGCTGCATTGGGTTCGTAGAGGTAATTTAAAACTTCAGAAAATTCTGGCTTGGCGCTCTCTTCCACCTCATAGTTAAGCTCAAAGACCTCAGCTTCACTTTCACCAAGGTTCACCGCTTTGACCAATGTCATTGCAGGCTCCTTTCTCAGCAAGAACAGTAACTCTTTCACCTCATTCTTAGCGGCCACCACATGAACCTCTGCTACTGAACCCAAATCGGAAATCGCCTTTTTGATATCCAGCATTGGGGAAACCTTGATTAGAATTTCTTCAGCCTTTTGCTGAAGTTGAGGAAGCATCTCAATTACATTCGGGCTATAGTCTTCCAAAAAAACCACCTTTTGAGAATCGCTATCTCGTCTGGCAGGATCGAGGTACATTAAGTCTACCCCGTCCATACTGACAAGATAGTCTTCAGCACTACCAAGAACTGTCTGAATATTGGCTTTCAAGCAATCAAAATTATGTGCAACTACCTGATGCAGCTCTGCATTCATTTCCACATGGGTAGCTCCTGAAAACTTCTTCGATAGGTAATAAGTGTCTACTCCGAACCCTCCGGTTAGATCGGCCATCAATTTCCCTGAAACGATGCTTGCCTTATATTTTGCAGTAATTTCTGAAGAGCACTGCTCCATAGATATGGCTGCCGGCCAAATGAGACCTTTAGTAGAAAACCATTCAGGCAATTTGGATTGTGCCTTCCTCTTTGCCGCAATTTGCTCTACAATAACTTTCATAGGCCAATCAGGAAACTGACTGGCCTTGAGCATTAAATCTGCTGGCTGATCATTGATATGATCATCAATAAATTTTTGGATTTCCGGTTGGAGAAGCTCAATCAAGCCTTCACCATTTGCTTTTGCAAGTACTCTACAATTTGAACCGCATTGGTAGCAGCACCTTTCCTAAGGTTGTCTGCAACACACCACATGTTCAAAGTGTTCGGCTGACTCTCATCTCTTCTCAATCTACCAACAAATACCTCATCTTTCTTGTGAGCAGTAAGAGGCATAGGATAAACGTTGTTCGTAGGATCATCCTGAAGAACAACTCCCGGCATTTTGCTAAGCAACTTTTTTACTTCGTCCATGTCAAAATCTTCCTTGAACTCCACATTGATAGCCTCAGAGTGACCACCCATCGTTGGGATTCTCACGGTGGTAGAAGTAATTCCGATAGAATAGTCGTTGAAAATTTTCTTGGTTTCATTCACCATTTTCATCTCCTCTTTGGTGTATCCATTATCTAGGAATACATCGATGTGAGGAAGCACATTCATATCGATTTTATGAGCATAGCACATTGGTCCGTCAACGCCATTTCGCTCATTCATCATTTGGTCTACCGCAGCCTTACCCGAACCAGTAACCGACTGATAGGTAGAAACCACAATTCTTTTAATGCCATATCGCTTTCTCAATGGCTCAAGCGCCACTACCATTTGAATGGTTGAGCAATTTGGATTGGCAATGATTTTATCTTCTGAAGTCAGTTCAGAAGCATTGATTTCAGGAACGATCAATTTATGGTCAGGACTCATTCTCCAGGCAGAAGAATTATCAACGACAGTTGTGCCCACTGCGGCAAACTTTGGAGCCCACTCCAATGAAGTACCTCCGCCTGCCGAGAAGATGGCAAAATCAGGGGCTTGAGCCACGGCTTCTTCCATGGTAATTACAGTATACTCCTTGCCCTTGAATGTCTTCTTCGATCCTGCTGATCTGGCAGAAGCTACCAATAACAGTTCATCAAATTCAACATTTCTTTCATCAAGAACTTCCAGGATCTCCCCTCCTACAAGTCCGGTCGCACCTACTACTGCAATTTTCATTTAATCAATTTTTGAGTACCCGCCACAAGGCGAAATTGCTGCAAATTTACTACATTAGACTACCTGAGTGCAATAAATGAGGAATTGTTTTCTCATATTATTAATACTACACACACAGTATCTCATGGGGCAAGTGAATACATTTCCCTATGCCCAAGGGTTTGAAAGTGCGTTTAATGTAGGAACCAATATCGAGTTCATTACGAACTGGACCGGTAACGCAGTGTCAACATCCAGCCGAATTTTTCAGGGAACTAATGCTCGAACAGGCACAGGTTCCTTAAACATTATTCCAACCTCTACTTTTTCCGGTGAGGTTTTCATTGCTCTTGACTTAACGGGAGTCAATAACCCCAAAATCACCTTTTATGCTTATTCAAAACAGAATGGGTCTGGCTCCTCCACCAGGCCTGTCCTGCTCAATTTATCCACCTCGATAGATGGAGGCAATACCTTTCTTGATGATATTGATATAGGAGATGAGACAACCTTTCCCAATAACAATACCACCACTTATACACAGTATGAATATGAACTACCAGTATCAGCAAGTGGAGAATCTGATGTAATTGTCCGGTTCTTTGCATCAAGAGGCGATGGAGGCGGTTCAGCTGCCGAACTGGTAATGGATGATTTTTCGATTGAGGAACAGACTCTTCCTTTGGCCATTAGCACTGTCTCTGCTACCGATGCCAATACAGTTGAGGTTACATTCAATCAGGAAGTTGATCAAATTACTGCCGAAACAGTCGGCAACTACACAATTGACAATGGCATTACTATCTCTTCAGTATCAAAATCTGCTAGTAATGTTGTCACCCTTATAACTAGCCTCTTAAGCAACAACAACTATCAACTAACCGTGAATGATGTGGAAGATGCAGCCACAAATACGCCATCAGTAAACTTACAAGACAACTTTACTTTCATTACTCCTCTGACAATTGAAGGCATAACTGTTCAGAATAAAAACACCCTTCTTCTAGACTTCAACCTTGACTTAGATCAAAGCTCAGCAGAGATTATTGGTAATTACACTGTCAATAATTCGATAGGAAATCCAACAAGCGCAAACCGCAGCACAACCAATAATGACCAGGTCACCTTGGTTTTCGGAACGGACTTAGAAGACAATACCTATACATTGACAGTAGACAATGTAACTGATGAATCTACACTTGCAGTTGCTTCCAGCCTCACGGATAATTTCAGCTATCTACCGCTTACTCTGGAAAGTGTAACAGTTACGTCTTCCACCACAATCGAATTAGATTTCAATCAAAATCTCGAAACAACTTCAGCTGAAACTGAAACGAATTATACTATCAACTTCGGAAGAGGGAATCCAACTTCAGCAATTCAAAGTGGGGCCGATGCTTCAATTATTACCTTAACCGTATCTCAGGCTTTTGTGAACAATACCTATGAGGTAACTATCAATAATTTAACTAATACAAGCGGCAATGCAGAAGCTAACAGTCTCACTGCAGATGCCCAATATGAGGTGGCTACTGCCTCCCGTCAAATTGTGATCAATGAACTATTCGCTGACCCATCAGGCAGTGATGAACCTAATTCACTCGTCCTTCCCAATGAGAGTTCACAGGAGTTTGTTGAACTCTTCAACACCACGGCAGAAGCGATTGACCTTACAGGATTTCAGCTCTCTGGTGGAGCGATAGATAACTTTGTGCTTGACCCGGGCGCATATGTGATTCTCACCTCTTCATCTAATGTAGCAGCTTATGAGTCATTTGGTGATGTAGCGACTGTCTCATCTTGGAACACTTTAACCAATAGTGGTGAACAACTAATTCTTCTGGATAATTTAGGCAACCAAGTTGATAGTTTGACCTATGATTTGACCTGGTACCAAGACGATAATAAGTCTGACGGTGGGTGGTCCTTAGAGCAAGTCAATCCTGAGTTGGTGTGCAGCGACAGTAACAACTGGACAGCCTCCACTAGTATTCAAGGGGGAACCCCTGGAACCCAAAATTCGGTCTATGACAGTTCTCCTGATGTTACTGGCCCAAGCATAACCAATGTAGTCATCAACTCTGATCAGGAGCTTGTCGTGACTTTCGATGAAATCATAGATGAAGGCAGTATAGCAGAGGCCAACTTTAGCTTATCAGGGGGAGTGAATGTTTCCAATGCTAGCCCTAATCTTCCTTACGGCAGGAGTATCACCCTAGCCCTCAATCCTGCCATGACCTCGGGGACTATTTACGAGCTCACCATCACTGGACTGGCGGACTGTGCAGGAAACGACTTAGTTCGCAATTCCATCCAATTCTTTTTTGATGATGAAGCTCCGGTATTTCAAAGATTGGTCTTCAAAACAACAGATCAGATAGATATCATTTTCGATGAAGAGGTAAATGAATCTTTAGCAGAAACTGAAAGCAACTTTAGCATCAATCAGGGAATTGGTATCCCAGGCAGAAATACCCTGAATCCTACAGTGCGCAATAGAATCAGCTTGGAACTAGCCAGTGAATTGACCGAAGGCTCCGTTTACACCCTCTCCTACCAAAACCTTTCGGACACGCTAGGCAATACCATATCCCCCAGTACCGAAAACTTTGATTTTCAGAATCATATCGATACCATTATTGTCATTTCCAGTCAGTTATTAGATATCTACTTCGATGAAGACCTGAATGAGGCCAGTGCCGAAATAGTCACTAATTATGTGGCCGATGATGGGCTGGGAAGCCCGTTAAGCGCTGCCTTAGATGGTACAAACCCACGTCTGGTTCACCTTGTGTTTAATGGTACTTTTCCAGAAAATTCTACAACAGAAATTCAGTTTGAGAACATACAGGACTGCAGCCTGAATTACCTTCAGCTCTTCAACACTAACTTTGCCTACGACACCGATGACCCCGATGTGGATTCAGTGGTGGTAGTAGATGAAAACACCTTGCGAGTCTATTTTGATGAAATTCTGGACCAAACCAGTGCAGAAACAGTCAATAATTATTCGGCCAACAAATCTATAGGCACACCTGCTCAAGCCATACTTCAGCCGGACCAAACCTCTGTTGTCCTTAATTTCTCGGTAGACTTTGAGCAAGAAGTAGAGAATACTCTGACTTTAACAGCCATTGAGGACTTATCCGGCAACACCATTTCCACCAACAGAAACTATGATTTTATCTATGACAAATTAGCCCCAAGATTAGTGGGCGTAAAGATGCTCACTCCGACTGTTCTGGCCGTTGAGTTTTCCGAAAAGGTGGCACAAGTCATTGCAGAAAATGTAAATAACTACTCAGTAGATAACGGTATCGGTAATCCGATTCAGGCGATAAGAACGGAGAGGAATACACATATTGTAGAGCTCACATTTGCCGATTTAGGCAACAATGCGGTAAACACGTTAACCATCAGCAATGCCACAGATCTATTCGATAACAGCCTTATAGCAGACCTAACAGCAACTTTTTCCAGCCAGCTTCCAGAATTAGGTAAATTCATCATCACCTCAGACACAAGCTTGCAAGTTCAATTTACCAAGTCGCTCACACAGGCCTCTACCGAGGAAATTCAGAACTATAGTTTCGATAGCGGAATAGGATCGTTCAGCTTAGCTCAGAATGATTCTGATTCCTCAATTATTAACATTCTACTGACCACCAGATTAGTCGAGGGCAAAAGCTACAGAATGGAGGTAAACCATTTGGAAGACGAACATGGAAACATTCTCGAACCAGTGACCCACGATTTCACCTATAGCGACTTGATTGCTCAAATAAATCTTATCAACGCCAACACTCTGGAAATTGACTTTGAACTAGATTTAAATGAAGCGCTTGCTGAAACGGTTAGTAATTATCTATTAGATGGAGGAATCGGCAGTCCGTTGACCGCTGTACTTAACGGAACTGATCCAAGTTTATTAACCCTATTTTTCGACCAGGCTTTGAGGGAATCTGAAAGCTATGAATTGGTGGTTCAGAACTTGCTTGACA
>JABXIP010000444.1 GCA_013373005.1 Cytophagia bacterium
CTGTAGCGAAAGCTGCTGCTGCTGAGCTTGGGCTTCCTCTTTACAGATACGTGGGTGGTGTTAGTGCCAACACACTTCCTGTTCCAATGATGAACATCATCAATGGTGGTTCTCATGCAGATAACTCAATCGACTTTCAGGAATTTATGATAATGCCTGTTGGAGCGGAAACATTTTCTGAGGCGATCAGAATGGGAGCGGAGGTTTTCCATAATTTGAAGAAAGTACTTTCAGAAAGAGGTTTGGCAACAAACGTTGGCGATGAAGGTGGATTTGCTCCAAACTTGGGTTCTGACGATGAGGCTTTGGAAGTTATCTCTTTGGCGGTAACGAATGCTGGCTACAAAGTAGGAGAGGACATTGTGTTCGCTCTTGATGTGGCTTCTTCTGAGTTCTATCTGGAAGATGAGAAAGTATATTACTTCAAAGATTCTACTGGTAAGAAATTGACACCTGTTGAGATGGCTGATTACCTAGCCGGTCTAGCTGAGAAATACCCGATCGTTTCTATCGAAGACGGTATGTTCGAGGACGACTGGGAAGGTTGGAAAGCTTTGACAGACAAAATTGGAGACAAAGTACAGTTGGTAGGTGACGACTTGTTCGTAACCAACGTAAACAGACTTCAAAGAGGAATTGACGGTGGTATTGCCAATTCAATCCTTATCAAAGTAAACCAAATTGGTACTTTAACTGAGACAATTGCCGCTGTGAGCCTGGCTAAGACCAATGGTTATACTGCTGTAATGTCGCACAGATCTGGAGAAACTGAAGACAATACTATTGCTGACTTGGCAGTAGCATTGAACACTGGTCAGATCAAAACCGGTTCTGCATCTCGTTCAGACAGAATGGCCAAATACAACCAGCTCATCAGAATTGAAGAAGAGCTAGGTGAAGTTGGTAAGTTCCCTGGAAAGGATTTTAGAAAAGCATATTAGTATTGAGTACAAAGTACTTAGTACATAGACTTCAGATATAAGATAGAGCACCTCAATTGGGGTGCTTTTTTTCTGTCCTCCTCATGAGGAGGTGCCCGTAGGGCGGAGGAGGTTTTTGTATTTTCTAAATCTTTTGATCTCTTATTCCCGCGCAGGCGGGAATCTGTCTGTTCCTGACTAAGCTAATCCCCAAGATGCCTGTTTTGAGACATTGGAAGGTGGAGGATTTTAAACACCATTGACTTTCAAATTAAAACTTCCGTATCTTTAACATATGAAGCCTTTCGCCCAGCTCCCTAAATTTCTTAAGAACTACTATGTTCTGTTTGGTATCTTCTTCGTTGTATGGATGTTATTTGTAGACTCCAACGATGTGGTTTCTCAAATAAGAATGACCCGAAAGCTCAATGACCTTCAGGCTCAAAAGGAATATTACCTGGAGAAGAAGGTAGAGGTTTTGAAAGATAGGGAGGAGCTTAGCACCAATACGGAGTTGCTAGAGAAGTTTGCCCGGGAAAATTACATGATGAAGAAAAAGAGTGAAGACCTCTACATGATCGTCACAGAAGATTAAGCTGAGTCCTCATTCGAGGACTTTTTTATTAAGCACATATGAAAAGATTTATTGTCGCAGTTCTATTTCTCGCTGCCTTTTCTTTGCAGTTATCAGCCCAGTATTTTGAAGATGGGAAGAAAGAAGAGCAGCCGGAAAAGCAGGAGGTTGAAAATAGGGTGTTCTTTGGTGGAAACTTTGGTCTTAGCTTTTCATTTGGTAGATCAGAATCACAATACCTTGAGCTGTCACCATTAGTGGGTTATAGATTTTCCAATAACTTTTCGGGAGGACTTTCATTTACCTATCTCTATGTTTCCAGAGAGTTTATTGTATTGCCAAGTTTCAACAGGGTAACTCTCAAGAATAACACATACGGACCACGTGGTTTTTTGAGGTATAGCTTCTTGGACAATTATTTCCTTCAAACCGAGTATGAAAGTCTGAATACCGATGTGCTAAGAAACGATGGCACGGCTAATACTACAAGGGCATGGGTGCCAGGCTTTTTTATAGGAGGAGGTAGCAATATTCAAATTGCTGATCATTTGGCCTTCACTGTGACGGCACTCTACAACTTGAGCTATAATGACCTAAGGTCTCCCTATGTGAGTCCATTTGTCGTGCGGGGCGGGATTATTTTAAGGTAGTTAAGGCTGTCAGCTCTCTAAGAGCTGACAGCCTTAGAACATCACCCCAAACCTATCCCCTAAACTTCTCAGATCTTTTTCCACCGGTTCAAGCAGCGGAATGCCGGTTGTACCTCTTTCTTTTTCGTAGGCTCTTTCAGGGTCCCCTGGAATAACTACCGGTTGATTTTCATTGGCTCTGTCTGAAGTTCTGAAGCGCTCAATCCAATTGTCCATATGGGCTTTGAATTCATCGGCAGGACGAAATGCATCAACTCTCATAGCGCCAAAGAAATGACCTAATCCTTCGCCTACAGGGTTTTTACTTGGCTCCAGGAAAGCTACAAAAGGTGGAGCCCAAGGACCATAGTTAGCTCCTGAAAGAACAGCAGAGAAGATATCTACTATCGAGCCGAGAATAAAACCTTTGTGTCCACCATGAAGTCTATCACCCCCAAGTGGTAGCCAGGCGCCTCCCTGAGTTACACCATGCGCATCGTCTGTACTTTGCCCTTCCTTGTTCTGAATCCA
>JABXIP010000057.1 GCA_013373005.1 Cytophagia bacterium
AATCAGGTCTAGTCTGAAGTCGGTAAATCCCCTATGGCTAATTCTACCGCTGAAAAGAGCTTCGCTATTCCGTGCATCCAGGAATTGAAGGTTCTCTAATGAAATGTATTCATTTTGAAAATCTACATCACCCTTGAACTGGTACTTGGTATTGAGGTAGTTGATTTTCATTTGGCCATTTTGGATAGCTCCTTGCCCTCTCATGATGGGGGAGTCTATATTTCCTGATATTCGATATTTACCATTGATGAACCCACCTAATTCACTGAAGTAGTCATCAATATAAGGCTCAGCAATATTGATGTTAGCCTCATTTAGGTTCAGATCAATATTCAATTGGTCTTCTCCTCTGGAAGGGTAATATGCCCCGGCCATAGAGATGGTATTTCTGCCTAAGCGGGTCACATCAAAGTCTATATCGAACCTTTCACCAAAGTCATTCCAGCTAATTCTTCCGTCTAAATCACCTACCAAAAAGTCGTTGATTCTGAATTCTCTAATATCAAGATCTCCGAAAATCACAGGGTTATAGTAAAGGTTTTGTGCCTTAATCTCTCCGTTTACCAATCCGGTGTATGCTTCATTGGCTAGCGGATTAATATTAGAAACCTGAACGTTTTGGAAGCTGGCAGAGAGGGTTTGAGCACTGTCTTGAGCAATAGCAATTTCTCCATTGAAGCTGATGGACTGATCGGTATTGAATACGCTTAGGTTTTCTACTGTGATTTTCTGATTACCAAATACAATCACATTCTCATCAGTTATCTGCCATGTCTCATCAAGAATGGTGATGTTCGAATCGCCAAACCTGAGTTCGGTCCTGTCAGGGTAGAAGTTTAGGTCGGCTCCAATTTCAGCATAGTTACCACTGCTGGTTTGCGTGAGGTTTTGGCGTAGGTCCATATGAGTTCCATCCCACACAGCTTCAAAGACCAGTTTGTCTGTTTCCGATGAATTGGCATAGATCTGCTTTTCACTTGAAACATAACCCAAAGCGAGTACTTTTTGTTGGTCTCGAATATCGGTGGCATTGATGTTAATCTCGTTGTCGTAAAAATTGATTTTGCCAAGTTGAATGGTGTCTACCTTGGTATTGAGTACCAGTGACTCACTATTTTGATTCGTGAATCGACCATCTATAGTGGTGTTTTTGGAAATGTAGATGGTGCTATCGAAAATGTGAATCAGCGGACTGATGTCATACATTTGAAGCTGATAATTCATGCTGAAGTTGTTTCTGTTCCGAGGGTTTCGCCTCAGAAAATCCTCAACCTCATCTGCTCTGGAAGAAAACTGTAGCCTGTATTGTTCATTGATGTTGGATAGTTCATTAGAAATTCCTGAAAATTCAAAGTCTCCCGAAAAGTCAGCAAAAAGCAGATCTGACTCCATCGTGAGTTTTCTGCCTGATTCACTTCTGGTGGCAACGAAGAATACAGAGTCTAGCTCAATACTTTGGGTTTCATAGCGGTAGTAGGCATTAGTAAGATCAATTTCTCCCTGTATACTATCGAGTTTCAATCCACTTATGTCAATATTGAAATTTGTGGAGAGTTCCATGTCTTGTTCGGTGAGGTTGACCTGCTGAAAACGAGCAGAGTCTAGTCTACCTTGCAGTTTGAAAAGCTTCTTATTGTCTCGCAAATCTACAGAGCCTGTGGCGAAGAGTTTCAGCATGGGGTCGTTCACATCAATCTGACCATTGAAGAATGATTCAGCAAAGGTGCCGTCTGTCTCAATGTTGGTATAATTGTAGCCATTGATGCCCACTTTAGGTATCAGAGCATCGAGTTGAAAATTGGCAGTTTCAAAGGTGAAGCCCTCCCCGGTGAGACTTCCATCCAAATCAATTCGTTGAAAATTGTTAACCTCCGTAAAACGTCCTAATTCAAAATCCTTTAGGTATAATTCTCCGGAGTATTTTGGTAGTTCACCATCTTCAATTTCAATTTTGGTATTGGACTCTAAATGCCCCATACGGGTATCGAAAATACCATCTGCTACAAAGTTGTTGATTAGGCCATCGAAGTTTCCAGACATTTTAATGAGTCCAAATTTGTTCGAAATACTGAAGGCCTGTTTCCCAATATACTCCCTAAGGTCTGTGGCTTTCAGGGTAGATTCCCTCAGGTTCAAACTGAAAATGGTCTGGTTGATATATGGCAATCCCTCAATATCTACTGAGCCTCTGAACTTGGAGTCATTACCGAAAGCAATTGTGAAATTATCTGAATAAAACCGATTGACCCTACCCTGAAATAATCCGCTTATATCCACGAACTCATTATACTGTTTGAGCTCAGGGGCAAAGAAGCTCAGCTCATCCGTATGAATTATGCTATGATCGAAGTCCGCTCTCACATCTACGCTGTCCACAAAATAAGCCATCTGAGAGGGTCGGTCATGGCTGAGTTCCACAAAGTCCTTTATGTGGGTCTTGCCCATCAAAAGATCCAAATCGAAGAAGATTAGTCCTTTACTCGAGTTTCTGAAGAATGTTTCAAGGTTGTCTATTGTTAGGCCCGAAGCAGAATCTCGTGTGGAGAGTTTCTTAACATCTATTTGAAAAGTGTCGCTTATGGTTTTAAGGTTAAGTAGATCAGCATTCAGATCCAGAAGCTGAAAGTGGTTGTAGTCGAAACCCTCACTAATACTATCTTTCCTGCTATCGGAAATACTGAATCTGGAGTCGAGCAGTGTAATCTGGTCGATTGAGAAAACTGCGGGTTCTGCAGGAGTGTTCTGTTCCGATGCGAATAGGGTAGAAATTCTGTCTGCCCATTCATCTATATTCAATCCACCGGTAGAATAGTCTCTCAGGTTTACATCCGCTCCTTTAATCCAGGCTTCTTTGGTACTAATATCTTTTTTGCCTAATAAGTCTTTTAGAGAGAAGGTGAGGGCCAACTCGTCAATACCAATCATGGTAATGCCATTCTCATCATATATCCGAGTGTTATCGAGTGCTATCGAGTTAAACCACTTAATTCTAGCAGAGCCAATTTCGGTTTTGTAACCAGTGCCTTCTGTAAGGTAAGTGGTGGCTTTGTCAATGATGTAATTCTGAATAGGCGGGAGGTTAATGAGCAAGGCAACCAGTGCCAACAAAATGAAAGGA
>JABXIP010000434.1 GCA_013373005.1 Cytophagia bacterium
TCAGTCTTTTGGTGGAAAAACTTCCTCTGCCACTTCTAAAAATCTGAACCACACTCATTCGAGTGCTGAGATAAGCAGGGTACAACGCACAAAGTACAGCCACTACCAAAGAGAATATGATACTCTCAGCTAGCAATATAGGCTCACCTAATACACTGAACTCTAAGTCCCTTCCGATAAGGTTTTCCAGTTCAGGAGTCAGTAATTCTACTAGAATAATAGCCACAATAAAACTGAGAGAAACATGTAAAACCGACTCTGTGATAAACTGTCTAAAGAGTTGAAAACGAACCGCACCCGCCACTTTTCTGATACCAATCTCCTTGGTTCTTTCAACTGACTGCGAAAGCGCCAGACTGATGTAATTGAACACTGCACAAACCAGAATAAAAACAGCCACCAGGGTGAAAATGAAAACATATTGCTTATCCGTCTTTTCCTGAACAGGCCCAGCGGTAGTTAATGAAAAATGGACATCGCTTAAAGGCTGAAGTTGAAGATCTTGAAATAAAACCCCTTTGCTTTTTTCTTGCGCTACCTCGAACACTTTTTCAGAGGCTGTCTTTGAGTCTACACCTTGGGCTAACAGAACATATAATTGATCACCATAACTAAGGTTCCACTTAGTCATATTATCACCTCTATAGGAGTCTACAGCCAAAATTGAAGCTATAGCTTCCGCCTTAATAGAGGTGGTTTTTGGTAAATCCTTAAAGACACCTTTTACTAGTAGCGGACTTGATTTACCAAACTTAATGGTTCTCCCTATGGCTGCCTGAGCTGTTCCAAAATACCGAATAGCTTTAGACTCATTCAGCAACATACCGGCATCATTCTCGAGAGCATTCTCTTTGGTTCCGGCCACTATATTCAGTTCGAAGAAATTTAGAAATTCAGGATCGACTGAAGCGGTCTGTACATTATCTAATGAGTCTTTAATACCCTCTACTATAATCGACTTGTTCCAATTATCGAGCCTGCTGAATGCTTCAATTTCTGGTACGTTTTCCCTAATCGCTGGCCCTAAAGCTGGTGTAATTCCTGCATTAAATTCATGTGAGCCAACATTATCTAAACTTTGAACTACCCTAAAGATTCTGTCCTTCTTTTCATGAAACTGATCATAAGCCAACTCATTCTGCAAAAACAGATAAATGATAAAGAATGAGCCTAAGCCAATGCTCAATCCTAGAATATTGAGACTAGCATAGAGCTTATTTCTTCTGATGTTTCTAAAGGCTGTTTTGAGGTAGTTTTTGATCATGTGTTTTTAGTTTAAGGTCGTTTGTTTAATGTTCTAGGTTTTATGTTTCACGTTAGCTCAACTTTGAACATTGAACCTAAAACATGGAACTTTGAACTGATCTATTCGTCTTTTAAAATTTCAACTGGATTGGTTCTTATGGCCATAAAAGCTCGACTTACTATCACCAAAGCGGAAAAAGCGACAATGGCCACAACGGTTAATATTGCATAGGAAAAATCCAGCTCAATTCGATTGTTATACTTATTCAGTGCATCTCCCATTAAAGAATAAGCCAATGGAATGGCCAAGGCCACCGATAAAAGAATGAGCCATACATAAGACTTTCCCAGTATTATTAAAATATTGGCTCCTGAAGCACCTAAAACCTTCCGGATTCCTATTTCCTTTATCCTCCTCGATGTTTGAAATGCAACTAATGAAAATAGGCCGAACAAAGAAATCACCACTATGGCTATGGTTATACCATTGATGATTGTAGTCGTTGCTGTAATTTGACTTAGCTTTTCTTCGTAGGCCTCATCTAAAAATTGATACTGAAATGCATTTTTATAGTCATACTGATCCCACACCTCATCAATTTGGGACAAAGTAGAAGCCATATTCTGAGCGTTAACCTTAATTAAAAGATTATTCACTCTACCACTTATGAGCGGTGTGAGCATCAAAGAACGTTTTTGGCTTCTCGGTCCTGAGATGTAAAAGTCCCTAATTAGGCCAATGATTGTTTTCTGTCGACCTTCAAATGAAACTGTTATTCCTACCGGATCTTCCAAGCCAAGTTCATAAGCCAAAGTTTCATTGATAATGATGGCATTCTCTTGATCAGAAGCCAATTGTGAATCAAAGTTTCGACCTGCCAAAAGTGGAATTTTCAGCATGGTCAAGAAATCTTCATTGGTTTCTACCCTCGGGACATATTTCAACACAACATCATTATAAGTGAGTGTATTAAACCCAAAACCTCCACCTGGCATTGGTCCGGTTGTGACACCTTCCACACCACTTAGGCCTTTAACTTTTTGAACAAACACCTCAGGACTCTTACTCATTTCCTCTGTAAGCCTTATGCTCACTACCCTTTCTTTATCAAAACCTAAGTCGAAATTAAGATAATGCCTTATCTGGCTATTGGCTATTAGCAGAACAACAATCATAAAAGCAGAGATAGTGAACTGAAGGAAGAGTAAAACACTTCGATGTGAAAATCGAGACCTTGTTAATCGAACACGCCCTTTAAGCGCATTCACAGCATTGAACTTAGAAAGTAATAAGGCAGGATAAACTCCTCCAAGAAGTCCACACATTATAGCATAACCTAATAGGAAAATGAGAATGGAAGGATCATAGTAATCGAGCTGAAGTTGAATGCCTACTACGTTCGATACAGAAGGAAGAAAAACCTCTACTAGAATAACTGAAGCAATTAAGCTAAGAAAGGAGAACAATAGTGTTTCGGCTAGAAATTGGAAAATCAACTGCTTTCTAGAGGCTCCGTTTACTTTTCTAACTCCAACTTCCTTGGACCTTTCAACGGCCTTCGAAGTGGCCATATTCACGTAGTTGGCGAGCGCAATAAACAACAGAAGAATAGCTAATACCGAACACAAATAGATGATGTCCTTATCAGCACCTAAGCCTCGGTCTCCGTTATTAAAAGATGCCCCACTACCAGATAAATGCCAGTAGGAGTCTGCGAATGAAGCCAATTCAGCTCCAGAGCCATCATACATAGCATCTTTTGGGGCATTAGCTGAATAGAGTGACGCAATTCTATTTTGAATATCATCCAGGTTGGCATTGGGTAGTGTCTTTAAGTAGACAAAAAAGGTATTATACCCCCAGTGGTCTAAGTCAGACATGTTGTTAATCGAAAATGAAAAGTGTGGCTGGAACTGTGAGTTTTTGGGAAATGAAGCCAAAACACCAGTTACCTTAAAGTCTCCTCTACCATCCACTTTTAAGGTTTCTCCAACCGCATTTTCCTTTTTAAAATACTTCAAAGCCATTTCTTCGGAAATAACCACTGAAGCGGGTTCTGTCAGAGCAGACTCTTTATTTCCATAGAGAAAAGGAAAGGTAAATACATTGAAAAATGAGTTTTGGATTGTATAGTATTTCTCAGAAATATACTCCTCTCCATGCTTTACATACATGCTGCCAGCACCCGAAAGTGTAGTGGTAACTTCTGCTAAGCCTGGAGTTCCTTCTTCAATAATGTCGGCAAAGACAGCAGGCAAAAATTGATTATAAGAGCCTCCATATGCCTCGCTCTTCTTAAGCTTAACCAAATAAATATTGTCAACCTCTTTGTGAAACTGGTCATAGGTAAGTTCATAACGAACATAGAGCGTCACCAGAATAAAGCAGCTCATAGCCACAGACAAACCCACCAAATTAATGGCAGTGAACAGCTTATTCTTTCGAATGCCCCTGAGGGTTGTTTTTATATAGTTCTTTAGCATGTCTGTTAGTTTTATGTTCTAAGCTTTCTGTTTCAAGTTGGCTCAACTTTGAACTATTCTATTCGTCTTTTAAATAGTTAACTGTCTTAGCGTGATACACTTTAACCACCTGAAAAAGCATTGCTGGAATAATTAACAAAGCTGTTATCATCAAAACCGGGGCATAGTTAAAGGCACCAACATTGATCTGGTAAGAGAATTGAGTCAGCCAATCGTTGATCCACCAATAAGACAATGGAATTGCAACCAATGCGCTTATGAACAGGTACCTCAGACCGCTTTTGTTGATTGCTCTATTTAAGTCAATCAGGTTAGCGCCAAGCACCTTGCGAATGCTGATTTCCTTCACTCTTCGTCTAACCGCATAGGAGCTCGACCCAAACACTCCAAAGAAGGAAATCAACAGAGCAATACCAGTAAATATCTGCATCAGATACTTGATCACCTTTTCCGAAGCATAGATTTTGTCGTACTGCTCATCAAAGAATCGGTAAGTTATCTTGCTGCTTCCTGTTACCTCTTCATATCTCTCGAGGACATCGTCCATAGCAGCTTGGATATTTTCAGATTTCAGTCTCATCAAAACCCATCCATAACCATCCGCGTCAAAAAGTCGAATTGATAAAGGTTTAATCAGTTCTCGCTTAGATTCTGCATGAAAATCCGCCACCACCCCAATGATTTCTTTACCATTAAAGTCTTTGCCTATGGGTTCTTCATAGCCTAAAGCTTCAACAGCCGTTTCATTAACTAAAGTGTAATTTCTATGATGTTCAAGGTTTTCCAAAGGTCGACCTTCAATCAAGTCAAAATCAAATACTCTCAGAAACTCTGCATCAGCTGTATACTCTATAAAGTTGAGGTCTTCTTTCTTAGCATACCTTGGGCGAGCATGTTCAACTGGATATGAACTTGCGATTGCGGCATGCTGAACATATGGGCTTTTAACAAAGGAAGCCTTGAGCTCATTCTTCTTGAAAATCGATTCACGTGTATTCACTGAGACCATCAGAACATGCTCTTTATTAAAGCCGAGGTTTTCGTTCTGAACAAAATCTAATTGTTGATTAACGAACAATGTCGCGGCCAGTAGGAAGACGAATATGGCTACCTGAAAACAGTTAACTATGTAAATAAAGGATGTTCTACCAAATAGTGGTGAACTACCAACTGCCTTGAAATTGCTCAAGCCTTTTCTTGAAGCTATATAGGCAGGATAAAGTATTGAAAGAAAAGATATAACAGTAACAACACCGAAGCATGTAAACAGAAGCCCTATATCACTAAAAAGTTCTACACCCAGACTCTTATTGATCACGTCTTCCATTCCTGGAACGGACACTTCTATCAAGATTAGAGCAAGAATAAAAGCAGAAGATGTAAGTAATAAGGATTCGAAAAAATAATGACCAATTAGATTCATTGTAGATGCCCCTACAGTCCTTTTCACTCCAATCTCCTTGATCCTTTCTACAGATTGAGATAAGGTAAGAGAGCAATAATTGGCTAGTGAAGCAAAGAGAATGACTAAAGCAATAGTGCTAAATATGAGTAAGTAACTCTCATCTGTTTGGTCACGAAAATGGTCACTCGTAGCCAGGTCGAAGTGAGCTTCCTTAAAAGGTTGGAATTCGAAACTTGAGGGTAACTCCTGATATGTTGCTCTGGTGTTGTAAGAGTTGCCTAATTTATTCGCAATCAGTTGCTTCTGTTCAGAAGTCGTCCCCTCTTTGAATAACACCACATTGTTTACAATATTATTTCCCCACATTTCAATAAAATTGGGTTTTCCATCTACGTGCGGGTAAGCTCCAGTCATAGATGAAAGACAGTCAAAGCGAAGCGAAGAACTTTCAGGAATATCTTCTATTACACCTTTCACTATATATTCCTTCTTATCAAAACTACTGAAGACACTTCTTCCAATAGCATTCTGACCAGTTTCAAACAGCACTTTTGCTTTGCTTTCAGTAATCATTATGGCACTGAGATCATTGTCAAAATCTGGATACTGGCCATATTTAAGTTTGAAATCGAATATCTCATTGAACTTGGAATCAACCCAGAAAGTACTGTGTCCAATAGCAAATTCTTCAGAGGTTGTCGAATCAGATACAAATCTGTTTACTCCAGCTTGTTCATATCTGCTATACGCCTCAATTGAAGGATAATCGGGAGCTAATGCTACTAAAATTGGACCCGATGTTCTGGTTGATTTCTCAGCGCTGTTATCCCTTTTTGTTACAATAGCTAAATGCTCAATCCTATCTAGCTTAGAATGAAACTTATCGAATGACCTTTCCTTTCTTACAAAAAGGAAGATAATTAAGACTGATGCAAAACCAACTGATAAACCCAGTAGATTAATGAGCGTATAAAACCGATTCTTGATCAGTCTTCTGAAAGCGAGTTTAAGGTGGTTCTTTAGCATGTCTGTTAGTTTTATGTTCTAAGCTTTATGTTTCAAGTTGGCTCAACTTTGAACATTGAACCTTAAACATGGAACTGTCTTATTCATTCCTTAGCGACTTTACTGGATTCACGGAAGCAGCCTTTATCGCTATAATCGATACCGTTAACCAGCTGATCACTAGTGAACCGATAATGACCACACCCAACATCCAGAAATTTAGGTCTACTTTATAAGTGAAGTTGTTGAGCCATTCATTCATTAAACCATAGGCGATGGGTGCCATAATTACCAAAGCCAACAGAGGAAGACCCAATGACTGTCTGGTGAACAGTGCTAAAATCTGCTTCAGTGAAGCACCAAGTACTTTTCTCACGCCAATGGCTTTCACTGATCTTTGTGCATTGATTGATGTGATTCCGTATAGCCCTAGACATGAAATGAGGATAGCAATAAAGCCAAATACTCTTGCCAAATCCTTAATTAGCAACTCACTCTGGTACATGTTTTTGTGCGAATCGTCCAGAAACTTATAGTCGAAAATGTAGCCAGGCATAAACTCAGCATAGGTTTCTTCCAGTACTTCTAATGCTCTTCCTTCCTGTCCAGGATTAGCCCTTACCGTTACGTATTCTGTATTTTCTACCCAATTCATGATAATCAACGGGTCTATTTCTTCATAGACAGAGTTTAGGTAGAAGTCCTTCACAATGCCTATAATCTTAGCCTCATAGCCCCAGAAGTTGATAATTTTCCCCAATGGATCTTCAAGATGCATACCTCGGATAGCCGCTTCATTCAAAATGATAGAAGTGGAATCGGTTACAAGGTCTCTCGAGAAGTTTCTTCCTTCAACCATTTCTAGGTTCATGGCAGGAATAAAGTCTTGTTCTGTAAACAATAGCTTGAAACTCGCATTATCCGTTTCAGGGTCTTTCCCTTCCCAGGTTGGGTCACTGGTATTCGCTTGAATATTGATGGGAAGCGAACCGATACTAGTTACTGCGGCTATGCTTGGATCATTCAGTAGTTCAGCCCTGAAATTTTCATACTTTTCGATAAGGCCATAGTCGTTGTTGAGCACAATAATCCCCTCTTTGTCTATGTTCCTGTTATTGTTGAAAATGAAGTCAATTTGCTTGCTAATGATAAGCGTAGCAAAGATTAAGAAGCCTGCCACTACGAACTGAAAAACAACCAGACCTTTTCTGATGATGGCTCCGATTCCTCCAGCTCCTTTCATATCGAGCTTTCCTCTTAAGGCCTGTGAAGTCTTAAAACCCGACAAAACAACCGCAGGATACAAACCCGCGATTAAGGTGGTAAGCAAGGCAAGTGCAACAATTGACCCTGCTAATTCAGGTTTCAACCAATCCAGTTTTATGCTTTTACCGGTAAGCTCATTGAAGTAAGGCATTAGTACTTCCACCAGAATTACTCCGGCCACAACAGAAGTTAGCACAACAAGACCCGACTCAACTAAGAACTCCTTGATGAGCGTGGCTTTACCGGCACCAACCACTTTTCTCACTCCCACTTCCTTCGATCTTTTGAATGAATCGGCAATAGATAGATTGATGAAGTTGATACAAGCAATACAAATGATGAATATGGCCACAATGGTTAAGAGCCTTACGTATTCTATTCTTCCACCCACCAATTCGCCATTCTCATATTTACTGTACAGGTACAATTCGGAGAATGGTTTAAGAAATGGGGTACGAATACTACCCTTTTGATTCTTGCGGTTGAGGTCTTCAATCTTGCTATTAAGCAAGTCTATGGAGGTATTATCAGCTACAGTTACAAAAACTTCAAGCGCTCCATTACCCCAGCCCATGGCCCATTCATTTTTATCTAGCCATGACTGCATAGATAAAGCATAAGCGAACTGAAACCTGGAATTTTTTGGCGGATCCTGAACAACTCCCCTAACAATAGCATCAATTCTATTATCCAGCCTTACTTGTTCTCCCGCTACATTGGTCTTCCCGAAAAGCTTCAAAGCCAGACTCTCGGTAAGAATAATGTCTTTATCAGTAGCCAGACTCTCTGCGGTCAGTGTTCCATCTACAAAAGGGAAACTGAAAATCTGAAAGAATTCTTCATCAGCATAAATCCCTTTGTCTCGGAAGTGCTTCTCTTCATTACTCACCTGTATTTCAGGATTATAATTCATTCGAGCCACCTTTTCGATTTCCGGATAGTCCGTTTCCAAAGGTGCTTTCAATGCTCCTGTCTGGTCATTTCCTGTGTTCAGCTCACCGTCAGAGTAGCGAAAATGGGTCCATACAGAATAGATATTCTCTTTGTTCTCATGGAAACCGTCATACTCCAGCTCATCATTCACCCAAAGGAAAATGAAAAGGCTGGTAGTAATTCCGATGACCAAGCCCAAAACGTTGATCCCCGTAAACTCTTTGTTCTTCAATAGTTTTCTAAAGGCAATTTTGAATTTCTGCTTCATAGAATTCGCTTTTATTCGTCTCTTAATGATTCTATCGGGTTCATGTTGGCTGTTCTGTAAGACTGAATACTTACAGTTAGAATGGCTATGAACAGCGTAATTGCTGTTGGAATGGCAAATATCAGCACTCCTAAGTCTATTCTAAAAGCAAAATTCGAAAGCCAATTGTCCAGTAAATAATAGGCGATAGGAATGGCGAGAACTGCCGAAATAGCTACTAGTTTGGTGAAGTTCAGGTTCAGCATAAAAACCAATTCTCTTACGCTGGCTCCCAAGACTTTTCTTACCCCAATTTCCTTTTCTCTTTGTTGCGATGACAAATGAGCCATTCCAAAAAGCCCTAGGCATGAAATAATGATGGCGATGATAGTTGAGCTAGTAATGATGGATTTCCATCGCTTTTCCTGGAAATAGCTTTGTCGGTTTTGCTCTTCCTGAAAGAAAAAGCTAACAGGGGTATAGGGATCTACTTTCTTCCAGGCCTCTTCCAATTTAGCTTCTATTTCACCGGCATAGCCTTCATCGAACTTGATGTTTAGCTGGCCAAAATCTCCTCTTTCAGGACTACCGGCTGTAAGTGCTATTGGCGATAAACCATTTTTAGCCGATGTGTAGATGAAGTCGCCAACTACACCTACAATTCTATAGGCTGCTTCTGCATCTTCACCACCATCCGTAACCTCAACTCCAATGGGATCAATCCCCTCTTCCAGCTTCTCCAAAAACTTCTGGTTCACCAAAATATTCGTGAGCGTATCTTCGCCCCTCACATAGATATCGCTAATGGACTTTAGATTCCTTCCATAAATAATCTCCACTCCTATGGTATTCAGGTAGTTTTCATCAGCATTGGAGTAAACACAAAAGAAATCTTCGCCTCCATAACCCATGGATGTTGCCGAAGAGAAATTATCGCTGAGTGACATTTGCAAGATGTTTGGGTCTTTGGCCAGTTCACTCATGACCACGTTGGCCTGAGATTCATTTCCTCTTAGGTTCAGTACGGCAAGATTTTTATCATCATAACCAAGATCAGTTTTTAGCAGGAAGGAAATCTGTTTGTTCATTCCAATGGTTCCGATCACCAGAATGGCCGCAATAGCAAACTGAAAAAGCACTAAGCCTTTGGTGAGGTACTGTTTGCCGCTCAATCTAACCGCCCCTGAAAGGCTCTTTAGAATTGAAAACCGGGACACAAAAAATGCCGGATAAGCTCCTGCCAATAAAGCACTAGCACACACAATTCCGAAGCAGGCTGAAACGAGATATATATCATCCCATATGTTTGAACTGAATGTTTTTCCCGTTAGCTGCCCAAAGGTTGGTAATAGCAGTTCGGCTAGAATTAATCCGAATATGAAGGCTATAACTGAAACGTAAAAGGCTTCACCCAAAAACTGTAAAGCCACCTGTTTGCGCTGAGCACCCAGTACTTTACGCAATCCAATTTCTTTGGCTCTTGGAATTGACCGGGCCACAGAAAGATTCGCAAAATTGATACAGGCCAGAATAAGAATGAGTAAACCAATACCTCCCAGAATATAGGAGTAAGTTGGGTCACTGCTGTTTTTTATTCCTGCACTGCTGCTTATTTCTTTTTTGAGGTGGATGGATGCAAATGGTTGTAAATAACTCTTGATTCCTCTAGCCCATTCCTTGTCTTCTCCCGGGTTAAGCAACTCTCTTACCTCTTTTAACTTTGCCTCAATTTCTTCCGGATTACTATTATCTCTGATTTGGAGGATAGATGTATTGCCAATATTATTCCAAGCTCTGGCCGGATTCGCGTTTCTGATT
This sequence comes from Cytophagia bacterium, assembly GCA_013373005.1. Taxonomy (GTDB): domain Bacteria; phylum Bacteroidota; class Bacteroidia; order Cytophagales; family Cyclobacteriaceae; genus Roseivirga. The sequence continues at coordinate 10,404 of JABXIP010000434.1, forward strand.
GAGCCTGATTTTTCCCAAGGCAAATAAATCTCCGCCATTAAGGAAGAATTTACCGGATAGTCTTCGAAAACGGCCTGAACGATAAACTGCTCAAGTTTTCCTTCAAACTTAATGGTCATTTCTTCACCTGCAGCATCTACTTTGTTGAAGTATTTCTCTGCAATACTTCGAGATATAACGATGGAATTCAGATCATCCAAAGCCCCTACGAATGAGCCATCTAACAAAACATGA
>JABXIP010000200.1 GCA_013373005.1 Cytophagia bacterium
AATTCATCTTATTTCTCAGTAATTCAATATCTTGTATACCATAACCTAAGTAATTACTTAAATCCTTTTCAGCTAATAAACCCTTCGCCAAGGCACCCCTTACGATAACACCAACACCTTTCTCATGGAGCAATGGAAGCACCTCCTCCTCCGGTCTTCTATCCAGTAAACTGTATTGCAGCATATCTGATACCACTCCAGTTTGTGCAGCATATTCTCTGATTACATTCGGTCGAATAGATGATATTCCATAGTGAAGAATCTTTCCTTGCTCTTTTAGTATTTCAAAAGACTCGACTACATCTTCCCTATTGTCTTCTATAGTCCCGCCATGAAGTTGACAGATATCCAGGTAATCTGTATCAAGTCTTTGAAGACTTTCCTCAACTGCTTTTAGAATATAACTTTTCGAAGGATTCCAGCTCCATCCTACTCCATTAGCATTAGGTTCATTACCTACTTTAGTTGCGAGAAATACTTGCTGACGAAAGGACTTCAATGCACGTCCTACAGTCTCTTCATTGAAACCGTTTTGGTAAATATCGGCAGTATCGAAGTAGTTGACTCCACCATCGAATGCAGCATGAATTAGGGCTGAATTTTCGGCATGATTTGTCCCCAGAGACATACAGCCGAAACTGATTTCTGACAACTCAATATCAGCTCGTTTAAGAAGACGGTATCTCATCTTCTATGTGGTCTATGTGGGCCAGATTTCCATTCTCGCTGAGCACGACTGCAAGACCCCTTGTAGATGGAAACTGAGCTGAAATAATTACCAAAATAGAGATCATTGGAACAGACAAAATCATTCCTAAAATACCCCAGATACTTCCCCAAAAAGAGAGGGCAATAATTACCACCAAAGGACTCAGGTTTAAGGTTCTTCCCATGAGCTTTGGCTCTACATAATTGCCGATAATAATCTGTACTACTTCAATGGTTAATATCACGTAGACAAAAGGCCAAAAAGAGGCGAATTGGAAGATTGAAAATATAGCCGGAAGTAGTGTTGCCACAAGCGACCCAACATAAGGAATATAGTTCAACACGAAGATGATGAATGCCCATAAGACCGGGAAGTCTACACCAAGAATCAACAAGAGTATATAGCTGATCACACCGGTGAGCAAACTAACCTCAGTCTTCACGGTAAAGTACTTGTTAATAGAATTACTTATTCGCTCGAAGATCACTGCCACATTCTTCCTACTTCCCTCCTTCTGAAACATATTCATCAGCTTCTTGTCGAGGTAATTCTCTTCAATGAGAAAGAAGATCACGTAAACAATTACCAATGTGAAATTACCTAGAGCCACACTTAACGAACCCAAAACTGAACTTAAAATAGACTCGTAGTCAATCTTTTCTATCGCTTCTTCAACATTGGGGAGAAAATCATACTTAACAGAGAACTCATGCATGCGACCCAGGAAAAGCTGGAGATTATCATCATAAGCAGCACTATTTTCGGCAATCAGCGAGATATTGACAGATATAATCTGATAGATACCGTAGATAAAGGATAGGGTGACAATGAATGCCACCACTCTTTGCAACCAATGTGGCAATGCCTTACCGTTTATAGAGAGTTTTGCAATATACTTTCTAGTTGTTCGGATCAGGTACCAAACGAGCAAAGCCAAAACAATAGGCTCCAGAAATGAGCGGAAATAAATCAATCCTACAACTGTTCCTGTAAGGATAATTACCCAATAGGCTGCCTTTTTGAGATTCTCGCTGGTTAAGTCTGTATTCATACTCATGTTACAGCCATTAATATAGCTGAATCGATAATTTTTTGTAGCCTAAGGCCGCTACCTTTTTAACAAGATTGAGAAGAAGATTAACCCACAATATTTTCTTTACTTTTTTTGAATTGGGTTTGTCTTTCAAAAATGCATTTCACTATATTTGCACTCGCTTTTGAAAAAGCTCGTTGGTCTTCAGCTCTCCCGATAGCTATCGGGAGGATAGAGCAACCTAAAAGGGAAGATCAAATAACGGCTAAAAGCTCGTTGGTCTGCTAGCTCAACTGGATAGAGCAACTGCCTTCTAAGCAGTAGGTTTCAGGTTCGAGTCCTGAGCGGATCACAGACTAAAAAAGGCCTCAGTTATTCACTGAGGTCTTTTTTTATGCCCTTAACTATGGGGCAACAAAAAAGGCCGTCTTTTCAGACGGCCTCAGCACTTCACTCTCTAAACCCTTCAACCAACTTCACGATTCAATTACACAACATCACGCGTTAAAGTGCTTTAATTGCTCTTCTCAAGTTTAGCAACATGTAATCAGTATGCTTCGCATCACTGATCATCTGGTCCAACAGTGTCTGTTGCTTAATTACCTCAAACGGCTTCACACTCATCTTCTGTGCTTGCTCCTTCAAGTCCCCCCAGGTGAAAAGGAGTTGCTCAGCTAATTTTGAGATATCAGAAAGTATTGAATTGGTTTCCATATTATTGTCAACTTTATCCAACCGCTCTTCCATACCCTTCAATTAACAGCACAAAATTAGCTGTTCACATCTATAAAAACATCCGTGTAATACGTAAAAGCAGAAATAGGTAAAACCCTTAGGAGGTTGGATTTAGGTTTTAATTGAAGTCTGTAAAAACCTGATTTTCGATAGCAAAAATTACCAGTCCAGCCAGATTTTTGCTTGATGTTTTGGATAACATATTCCTTTTGTGAGCCTCGACCGTTCTAGGGCTTATATACAGCTCATCAGCTATTTCCTGATTGCTCTTTTGCATCAAAATTAAATGCAGTATCTCCCTCTCTCGGTCAGTTAAATCGGTAATAATATTGAAGCTTTTCTGGTTGGCACCTCTTAGCTTATTCATCATTACTTCGGTTATCTCCTTGGAGTAATAGTTCTCTCCGCTGGCTACCTGCTCAAGTGCCTTTTGCAGGTCCACTTTGCCAATATCCTTTAAGATATAGCCCATAACCCCCAGCTGGAGCAACTTTTTGATGTAGGCCACCTCCCCAAACATAGAAAGGACAACTATTTTTTGATCCGGATTCTTCTCAAGCAGCAACTCAGTCAGTTCAATGCCATTCATTCTTGGCATCTGAATATCTGTCAAGACAATATCAGCATCTACCACTTTCAGCTTATCAAAGGCCTCTACCCCGTTCGTGGCCGTGCCTATCAACTCAAATCTATCACAGTCTTTAAGATAAGCAGATAGCCCTTCTTTAACCATTGGATGATCATCGACAATAAAGACTTTAATTGGCTGCTCCATCTTTCATTAAGTTTTTAGGAAGCCATGCAATGATACTCGTACCTCTGCCCGGCCTTGAATCTACAGTTAGCTGCCCTGAAAGTGAAATAATTCTATTTTTCATACCAGATAACCCAAACCCATTACTATAAAGATCAATTTTATTCTTGTCAAAGCCAACTCCATTGTCCTCAATCATCAATTGCACCTCATCATCAATAGCTATTAGCTGTATACTAACATGAGTTGCCTGACTATACTTAACAATGTTATTGAAAGCCTCTTGAGCAACTCTATAAAGTCCCAACTCTGCCTCTGAATTCAACCTACTTTGCAGGTTGTTATAAAAACTAACCTCAATACCCAAGTTGTTCTTTAACTCAACCAATAATTGCTCAATAGCACTATCAAACCCCAACTGCTCCACTTCCTTGGGCATCAACCTATGAGCAATATTCCTGGTCTCTTTAATGCCTTCATCTAAAAAACTGAGGCTCTTTTGATAATGTTTACGAACCTTATCTGAGAGCTTATCGACATCCTTTTCAATAAACTTAAGGTTCAATGAACTAGCCCCAAGAATTTGCTGAACTCCATCATGCAAATCAGAAGCTATCCTTCTTCTTTCCTTGTCCTCTGCGGTGTATATGGCTTGATTAATCTTCTCCTGGTTTTTTATTAAAGGACTTATATCGAAAATACAGCCCTCTAGCCCCAAAACAGCCCCTTGTTCATCAAACACTCCTACACCCTGCTCCCACATCCACTTGTGCTCTCCGGCTTTATCTTTAATCCTATACGTTACTCTAAAGGGCACTTTTCTTGAAAGAGATTCCTGCACCTGTCCCCATATCTCTTCTCTCTCTTCAGCTACAATCAGATCAGCATATGAAATATTACTTGGAGAGCCGTAGAATTCTTTCTGAGCGTAACCCGTTATTTGCTCACAGGCAGGGCTTATGTAATCCATTGTCCAGTACTGATCATTCCTACACTGATAAACTATACCCGGCAGATTGTTGACCAGGTTGTTCATTTGCCTGTAGCTTTGCTCCAACTTTATTTCTGCATCCTTCTTCTTACTAACATCAGTAACAACTGCCATCACCAAGGTTTCTCCCTCTACACTAACAGGGCTCAGACCAACTTCTATCCAAAACAATGATCCGTTTTTCTTTCTACCCTTTAGTTCCAGTCCCTCAGTCAGAGACCTGGTGTACGGTTTCTCGAAAAACTCCTTCATATTCAACCCATGTGCCTCTCGTTTGTCGGAAGGCAAAAGATCTTCAATGTTCATTCTTGAAAGCTCCTGGGCTGAGTAGCCAAAAACATCTACCGACCGGTTACTATACAGCAGTATCTCTCCGCTTTTGTTTACAAGAAAGAGAGCATTAGGATCATCTCTAATTACTGCTTTGAACTTCTCTTCCTGCTGAGCCAGCAACTCTGTATAAACTTTGCTTTGATGAATATCAGCATGACTACCAACAACCCTTACCACCTCACCATTCTCATCCCAAAGCGCCTTACAAGTACTTTTGAACCAGTGGTAATCACCGTTTTTCTTCTTAAGTCTGAACTCCATTTCATAAGGAATCCTTTCTTCCAAGTAAGCAACAAACCTTTTATTAGCCTCAGCTCTGTCATCTGGATGGACCAGATCATAAAAGCCATTTATTATATCAGTCAACTCTCCTGGCTGATACCCCAGGTTTTTGTACATATTCTCAGACCAGAATATTTCATTTTTCTTGGGTTGCCAATCCCAAATACCATTTTGAGTTCCCTCTATGGCCAACTGGAACCTCATCTGGCTATCTTCTAGCTCAACCGTTCTTTGTCTCACCTTTTCTTCCAGCTCTAGCTCCAATTGCTCACGCTCAATGGCAGCACCTACCGAATTAGCTAAAGACAGAAGCAATGATTTTTCTGAGATTGACCAGCGTCTTTCAACCTCCATATCTGACAAAGACAAACCACCCCAAAGTTTACCGTGAACCATAATAGGGAAAAGCGCCACTGACATCGTATGATCCAACTCCAAATGCTTTCTTAAAGCGCCTTCGCTTTGCGAAAAAATCACTTCGAACGACCTTCCACTTGAGAGTGTCTTGTAAAGCTTATGAAATTGAGGGAATGGAATATTCTGATTGTTTTGAATACGCTCCGGATTAGGGTCGATTGAAGAATAATACCTAAGAGAAGTAATTAGATTGCCAGCCTCGTCCAGATGATTGACATAAACACCAGACATGGTCACTTGAAGGTTTTCTGTAAGTGTCCTGAGTGCAATTTTAAGCCCCTCATCAAGTTTGAGCGAAATCAGGGCATTAGTTGCTTCAGCTATACCGAGAAGAAAATCATCAATCCCCTTTTGGTTCATTTTAGAGTGTATTATTACCTTCTAATATAGAAATTTCAAGGCACGCATTATCTGAACCGCGCTCAAATAATAAGGGCTTCTCCGTATGAGAAGCCCTTATTGACCTAAACACTTACGTGTATACTACTTTCTTATTAGCCTTGCAGGCAACTGAGCATTAGGCAACATGCGACCAAACTTGTATACCAGTTCGTCATTATCTATTACCACATAATTATGCTCTCCATTATCTTTTATCCAAAGAAGCATTTTTTCACCATC
>JABXIP010000181.1 GCA_013373005.1 Cytophagia bacterium
AGAGAGCAAATTGAAGTACTTGGCAACCTATCGGAATTATTCATTATTGCCAGCAATTTTAAAGTACTACCTACTGTGGGGGTAGTTCGCGAAAAGCCCAAATTCATACCAGATCCTATTGAAGTGGAAGATGTGTTACCTATGGCGATTAATGCCCTAAATGACTATTCTATCCGAAAAGTAAAGGAAATGCGTTTTCCTCCTTACACCATATTTTCACCTTATTTTGATGTTCGGGGTGAAGTAGTTTGGGGTGCTACTGCGATGATGTTGAGCGAGTTGGCCGAGTTGGTCAGAGAGCTAGAGCTTAGTTTTCAGAAATGATGGCGGTGGCTTCTATTTCAACTAGGTACTGATCATCGATAAACCTGGAAACCTGAACCATGGTGGTACAGGGTTTTATATGTCCGAATGCCTCTTGGTGAGCTTTGCCAATGGCCTCCCACTGTGTAATGTCTGTAACAAACATTCTTGTACGAACTACATCTTCCATCTTAGCTCCAGCTTCTGCCAAAACACCTTTGATTTTTTGAAGAGCAAATTTTGCCTGAAGGTAAGGATCATCTCCTCCAACCAGCTGGCCATGATTGTCTGCCACTGTTCCGGTAACTTCAACCACATTGCCTACTCTTACGGCTCTGGAATAACCTACAATATCCTCCCAAGGGCTGCCCGAACTAAAGTTTTTCCTCACACTCATTTGTTGATGTATTTGACTAGTTTTCTGTATAATTCATTGGGCTCAAATGGTTTTTGAACCAGCGTGGAGAATTCTGATTTCTCAATTTCAATTTCGAATTCGGAAGTCAGATATCCGCTCATAGCCAATAGTTCGGTGTCTTTATTAGGCCCATCAGATTCTCTAATTTCATTGGCGGTTTGAAAGCCTGAAAGTGGCTTCATTTCTATGTCGCTAAGTATCAGGTCGTATTTGGTTTTATTGCATTTAACTAGGGCTAATTCACCATTTGGAGCTTCGTCAAATTGGGCGTTCCAACTGGTAAGTAATCTTTTAAGAACAAGCCTGTTCATGTCATTGTCATCAATGACCAGGATATGTTTTTGCTTTAGGTCTTTATCTCTTATTTCGTCCTGAAGGCTGACCATATCGAAAGCTTGATTGATGGTGAATGAGATGTCGAAAGAGAGCGAGGTGCCTTTTTGCTCAGTTGAATCTATAACTATTTCGCTTTCCATTAGCTTCAGAAGCTTTTGAGTAATCGAGAGACCAAGACCCGTTCCACCATATTCTCTTGTGGTTTCCCTTCCGGCTTGTTCGTAGGCTTCGAAAATGGTCTTTAACTTATCCTTGGGAATACCAATACCGGTGTCTTTTACCTCGAAGGTAACCGTAGCTAAATCGTCTTTTAGGCCTTTTAAGCTTGCTTTAATGTGAACATAGCCCTCATGGGTAAACTTGAGAGCGTTCCCAATCAGGTTGTTGAATATTTGAGTCAAGCGTGTTGGGTCTCCCATTACACGATCGGGCATGTGTTCTCCAATTTCAACTCTTAGTTCAATGCCTTGGCTGTTGGCCTTGTACTTAAAGCTGTCTCGGATATTTCTTAAGAGGTCAATGATAGAAAACTCAATGGATTCGAGAATGAGCTTATCAGCTTCAATTTTGTTGTAGTCCAATACATCATTGATGAGCGAGTGAAGACCTTCTGCCGAAAACTTTAATGCATCGATGTACTCTTGCATCTCCTCATTCTCATTGTCCATTTCCATGATGTGAGAAAGGCTGATAATAGCATTGAGAGGAGTACGAATTTCATGACTCATTACTGATAGAAACTCCGATTTTGATTTGGTTGCCTTTTCAGCTTCGTTTCTAGCTTCCTCGAGCTCTTTATTTTGTTTTTTAATTACCTGAGTTCTTGCTGCTACTAGCTCGGTGAGGTCTTGATTGATGTTTAATTGAAGCCTCTCATTATTTTGAAGTTGGAGAATGAGAGACCTTTGTGTGATTTCATGATTCTCAAAGTTTCGCTTTAGCTTATGAGTTAGGCCCAGGCTAAAGATGATCAGTTCGATAATTAGGCCAACCTGAATGTATACCGGCATTTCTATTGGGTGGCCCACTACTTTGGCCAGGGCAGAAATGAGTACGGAAACCATTAGGAGCAGTGTTCCCCAAGTAAAATACCTTACCAGTAGGTTGGAGCTGAAATTAATAGTACCAAGGAATACCATGCCGGTGAGTGTGCTCAGTGCCATGAAAACCTCAAAAGACTGTATTGTGATATATAAATTGCCCGAAAGAACCAGGTAAAATGATAACAGAACAAAAACGGCAATGCTTGCATAGCCAATTATCAGAAGGGTCTTTTTCCACTTGGGGAAGCGGTTTTCCAGCTCTAAGAATTCTCTGGCAAAGAAGCAGTAAAATGTGACTGATAATATAGGGGCGAGTTTAGCAATAGGGTACTTATTTACTACTTCAGGATAAAGCCATAATTCCAGAATCCCATAGAACTCCAAAAAGAATAGCAGATTCATCAGGCTATAAAGCCCAAAGTGGATAAATACTCTTTGTCTGGTGTAAGCGTATAAGAAGGCATTCAGAATGACAATTACGATAATCAAACCGGTGAAGAAACCTTCAAAGAGATTCACTCTTTCTTTTCCACTATACCATTGATCATATGGTTCAAGGCTAGCCTCTAAATCTATCGGGGTCCCGTTTGTGTTTCTAACCTTTACATAAATGTCGGCATCTGTCTCAGCGGGGTGATCAAGTTTGATTTTCGTATCGTGGCCTTGCGGTAGACTTCTTTCTTTGGCAGGGAAGAGGTAGCCTGTTTTATGAACCACCATTTGACCATTCATGATCACATAATAGGTTTCTTCTGCATTTTCGCCCCCCCTTAATAAGTGAGACAGAGGTTGCTTACTCTTGTTATTTATTTTGTAATAGAGCCAATAGGTGTTTCCTTGATTTAATCGATTCAGGTAGTTGCTCTCAATGAAATCATTTTGACGAAGGTTTAGTATGTCTTCAATTTCTGCTTCGTTACTACCGTCTACATAAACCAGTATCCTTGTTTTGTCAATGTTTCTGGTTGTGTGTCCATTGATGATGTGCAAATTTTTGGAAAAACGGTTCTGTGGTGAGCCCAGGAATACCAGACTCAGGAAGAGTATTGGGCAGAAAATGAAAAATAGTCTAAGGAACCTCATGAATAGACGTTGAAAGATTCTTGATTCTTATTGCATTTGCAAGTTAAGTATCGGAATTCTTCCAGCGTTTATGAGAAATCTTATACTTGAGCAAATTTAAGTGCATCACTCGACCAAGGTGCACTACTTTGAATAGCTTCAATAACTCTGGCGGGGTCTGTAAATACTGTCCAGATATCTCGATGAACTTCACCAAGAAAGCCTTCAGATATTGCCGTTTCTAGCATGCTTAATAGGTTGTCGTAGTATCCGTCAACATTAAGGATTACAATAGGTTTTGTGAAGATGCCGAGTCTTTTGAGCGTTATGGCTTCCATCAGTTCCTCCAAAGTGCCACAACCACCAGGTAGGGTGATAAGCGCATCGACTCCCACCATGAACTGTTTTTTTCTTTCATGCATATCTGCAGTAAAGATGAATTCATTCACGTCTTTATGGTGGAATTCTACCTCTTTCATAAAGTGAGGCATGATGCCAATGATTCGTCCTTTTTCTTCAAGAACGGTGTCAGCCAATTGCCCCATAAGTCCTCTTGCTCCACCCCCATATACTACAGTGGTGTTATTTTTTGCCAGCGCTTTGGCCAGGGTTTTGGTAGCTTCAAAATACTTGGTATCTATTTTCCCACTAGAGGCACAATAAACACAAACCTTCTTGATCTTCTGCATAGTATCAGATATTGACTAATTCAATGTAAACAATGACGGTTAATTAGTAAAGGGATTAGCCCATTTACATTAATTCACTCGTTTGCACTTCTATAATTTCTTTAGATTGAAGCATCAACAACCTAAAGATTATGAAGAGAGGAATATTCATTCTAGCCTTTGTTTTTATGTACAGTCATTTGGTGTTAGCTCAAGGTACTATGCTACTGAGACAGCCTACCATTTCAGATACACAAATTGCCTTCGTTTATGCCAATGATATTTGGATAGTGAATAAAGATGGAGGAAATGCTAAAAGACTTACTTCTAATATTGGAGGAGAAACCAACCCTCATTTTTCTCCAGATGGCTCAATGATTGCTTTTTCAGGTCAATATGATGGTAATCAGGATGTTTATGTCATTCCTTCTGCTGGTGGAGAGCCGAAAAGGCTAACCTGGCACCCTTCTGGAGATAATGTTACCGGTTGGACCCCCGATGGAGATGTCCTTTTCTCCTCATCAAGAAAGAGCCATCCAACTAAGGAGTCAAAATTCTTTACTGTTTCTCCTCAAGGAGGTCACCCTACCGAGTTGGCTATTCCACGAGCTGTTGACGGTGAGGTTTCGGCCAATGGAAGATGGATTGCTTATCAACAGATTTCATTCTGGGATCCTGAATGGAGAAACCATAGAGGTGGTCAGGCTAAGCCGATCTGGATTGTGGATATGAAGAACTACGATCTGAAAATGACTCCAAGAACTGATAATGAAAGACATACCAGTCCTGTATGGTTGAATGGAGTGGTCTACTATCTATCTGAAAGAGATTTTGCTAATAACATCTGGAGTTATAACCCAAGCTCAGGTGAAGAAAAACAAATAACCTTCCATGCGGATTTTGATGTGAAAAATCTTGATGCTGGAGGTGGACTGTTAGTCTACGAACAAGGAGGATACCTACATACAATTGATCCTGCCAATGGACAGTCGAAACAGCTGAATATTACAGTTGCCGGAGATATGAACTGGGGCCGTGAAAGATGGGTAGATGCCAGTGCTTTTGGTCTTCAGAATGCCCAGATTTCTCCAACAGGAAAGAGAGCTATTTTTGAATTCAGGGGCGATATAATCACGGTACCTAAAGAAGATGGTACGTGGAGAAACCTTACGAACTCCAGCCGATATGCAGACAGAGCACCCGTATGGTCTCCAAAAGGAGATAAGGTGGCCTGGTTTTCAGACGAATCGGGGGAATACGAACTAAAGGTAGGAGATCAGATGGGGTTGGAAACTCCGAAAACCATTACCCTGCCCAATCAGACTTTCTATTTCAGACCTCAATGGTCACCAGATGGTAAATTCATTGCCTATACAGATACCGATTATAATATGTGGTATGTAGATGTTGAAAGTGGCGTGGCAAAAAAGGTAGATACGGATTTGTTTGCTCACCCAGATAGAACGCTAAATCCGGAATGGTCTCCAGATAGCAAATGGATTGCCTATGTGCAACTTCAGCCCAATCAGTTCAAGGCAGTGAAGGTTCATAATGTTGAAACAGGGGAGACTCATACATTAACAGATGCCATGGCAGATGCACTTTCACCAGTTTGGGATGCTAGCGGAGAGTATTTGTACTTCTTGGCATCTACGGATTACGGATTAACAAGTGGTTGGCTAGATATGAGTTCTTACAACATGCCACTGAATTACTCTCCATACCTAATAGTGCTCTCCAAAGATGGTAAGTCTCCATTCCTTCCAAAGAGCGATGAAGAATCGGTTGGCAAGGAAGAAAAGGAAGGTAAGCCTGATGAAGTAATCGTTACGATAGATGCCGAGGATATTGCTAGCAGAATTATACCTATTAACGTGCCAGCACGAAGCTATGGGCAAATGATGCCGGGTCCGGCCGCTACTTTCTTCTATACAGAGACAGTACCACTGGAAGGTACCAGGTTGCAGCGATACGATATTAAAGCTCAAAAAGCTGAGACATATTTATCCAGCATTTCTTATGGAGTGGTTTCTTCTGACAGAAATAACCTGTTATACAGAAGTGGAAGTACCTGGGGGATTATTTCAACCAAAGGAGGATCTAAAAAAGTTGGTGATGGCCGCTTGAGCCTCAATGGAATTAGAGTAAAAGTTGAACCAACTGAAGAAGCAAAGCAAATTCTCAAGGAGGGTTGGAGATACATGAGAGATTTCTTGTATGTAGACAATACCCACGGAGCACCATGGGACGATGTGTGGAAATGGTATTCGCCATGGGTTGAGCATGTGAGACATAGATCTGACCTGAATTACATAGTGGATATTATCAGTGGTGAAATTGCAGTGGGTCACTCTTATGTTTCAGGAGGAGATTACCCTGGCTTGACAAGTGATAGAGTGGGGCTCTTGGGAGCTGATATCATAAAGGATAGAAATGGTTTCAAAATTGAAAAAATATATACGGGTGAAAGCTGGAATCCGAACCTCTCAGCGCCTCTCGCACGAGTAGGTTTGAATGTGAATGTTGGCGACTATATTCTTCAGGTAAATGGTGAAGATGTTTCTACTTCTGAAAACTTCTTCAGCTACTTTGAAGGCACTGCCGGAAGACAGGTGACTCTAACCATCAATTCAAAGGCCTCTAAGGATGGAGCCAGAACAGTTTTAATCGAAACCATCGGTAGTGAAAATGGGCTAAGACAGTTCGATTGGATTGAGGGTAACAGAAGAATGGTAGATCAACTTTCGGGTGGTAAGCTGGCCTATGTTTATGTACCGAATACCAGTAATCCGGGCTACACTTACTTCAATAGATATTACTTCGCCCAGCAAGACAAAAAAGGAGCTGTTATTGACGAAAGGAATAATGGCGGAGGTTCTGCTGCTGATTATATGGTTGATATCATGGCCAGAGAACTCCATGGCTATTTCAATAGTAGGGTAGAAGGCAATACGCCTTTTCCATCTCCTGGTGCTGGAATTTGGGGTCCGAAGGTGATGATCATCAATGAACGTGCGGGTTCAGGAGGTGACTTATTACCTTATATGTTCCATCAGATGGAAATTGGTCCTTTGGTAGGAACAAGAACTTGGGGAGGACTAGTTGGTACTTGGGATACACCTCCGTTTATAGATAACGGAAGGATGGTTGCTCCTCGTGGAGGCTTCTACAATACGGATGGAGAATGGGATGTGGAAGGAAAAGGTATTGCACCTGATATTGCTGTAGAGCAAACGCCTAAATTGGTAATTGAGGGAAAAGACCCTCAGCTAGAAGCAGCAGTAAAGGAAGCTATGAGGTTACTTCAGACAGAAGAGGTTACCTTAAAGCCAGAACCTGCAGCACCAATCCGCTGGAAAAGGCCTGTTAAAAAAGGTAACTAATCGAATTGGATAGTGAACTTTAAGCCTTGCTTATCAGATTGATAATCAAGTTTTGCTCTGAGTTGTTGGGTCATAAGGTTCACTATTTTCATTCCCATGCTTTTTGATTTGCTAATGTCAAAGTCTTCAGGAATACCCTTTCCGGAGTCTTGATAGATAATTCTGGTAGTTCCATGGTCTGTTTTAGCTTCAATGAGAATGCCTTGTTCTAGTGTATCTGTGCCAGCGTGTTTTATAGAATTTGTGATGAGCTCATTGAAAATTAATGCCAAAGGTATGGCCTTATCTATTGGCAGAAACAAGGTCATGCAGCGAATAGTATAGGGCATAATGGCATCACCTTTTTTCAACGAATTGTAGATCAATGGCACTAGCTCTTCCAGATAGTCCTGAAAATTGATGTTAGTAGAGGAATCGATGCTATAGAGCTTTTCATGAACAATGGCCATGGTCTGAATTCTATTTCTTAAGGCTTTATAGAGTTCTTCATTCTCCGGGCTGGGGTCAGAATTTTGCTGAAGATAAATGAGCCCTGATAATACCATTAGGTTGTTCTTTACCCTGTGATTGAGCTCTTTGTAGAGTACTTCTTTTTCATGCAGTGAATTGGAAAGTTGTTGATTTGATTTTTCTATATCCTTTTGTTGCTTATTAAGTAGCTCGTTTTTACCTCTCACTCTAAAAAAAAGGATAATAACTGTCAAGGTAGAAACACCAAATAACGATGCTCCGAGAATCCAGTATAGAAGTACTTTTTCGTTGTTTTTCGCTCTAATTTCAGCCTGTTCCAAGGCTTCTTCTGCCAATTCTCTATCGTGAACAGCCTGCAGTTCTTCCACATCAATGGCATACTGATCATTCATCAACTCAATTTTCGAGTTATATGCCTTTCGAGACAAATCATAAGCCTCTTTATATAGTCCATAAGAACTGAGAATGAACATTTTTTGTATGTATAAGTCTTCCAGAGAACCGTGCCATTCATTCTTTTCGGCTAGTTCTATAACCGGGTTTAACTCCTCAAGTGCTAAGTCTAGATACCCCTTTCTGGTATAGTAGGTGGCAAGGTTGTGTCTAATCGTTGCCGCATCTCTCATTCGATTAGCCTCGGTCAATATTTCAAGAGACTTCTTGTATTGTGATATGACTTTCTCATCGTTATCGGATTCTGAGTGCTGATAGGTAAAACCAAGCTCATTATAAATGAGTGCTTCAGTATATTTTGTACAATCTGAACCAGATAGTTCAAGTCCTTTTTGGCAGAAGAAGATGATATTGCTGGTGTTGGGTTGAAATTGAGTCTCGTAAGCTGCTCTTCTGCTGAACCAATAAGCAATATTACAGGGGTCTACATACTCGGTTTCTATTAATTTTTCTGCAGACTGAAGGTGTTTGAATGCAAGGTCTTTAAGCCCTCTGGCTCTGTAGAATTCTGATAAGAGTGTCTGGGTTTTGGCAATATTGTTAAAGTCCTTTTTGTCAGTGAAATAGTTGAGCATCTCAAGTAGATCTTCCAAAGACTTATTATAGCGTTTTCGAACCTTGTTCATAAATGAGCGAGATTCCAGCATGACCATTCTTATAGAGTCATTAGATATAATGAGTTGAGAGCTATCTAGTTTTTGAAAATACTTATCAGCTTCTCTATAATCTCCATAGTTCGTTAAATCTATTGCTTTATTTAAATCACTTAATATTTGATTGGCCTCTGTTTGGTCTATTCGAAGCTCCTGATTCAAAGACTCATTAGTTTCCTGCGAATAGGAAACATGAGGTTCTATAATCAGGAAGTAGCTCAGTAAGAGTATCGCGATGCTTCTCAAATGGGATTTTTTAAAGGTTAATTTGGGGGTAATCCCGCTAGGTTCATTATTATTTGCCTGTCCTTAATCTGTCGGGCTGAAATGTAAAAAAAGAATTTATATTTAGGTCTATTCAACCAAGACACTGTATGCAACAAGGAATGAGAATCATCATAGTTGAAGATGAAACAATCATTGCCGAATATCTGAAAAATGTGATCGAAGGGAAAGGGCACCATGTAAAAGTGCTTTTAACCGGAGATATAGATTTTAGCCAATACCTTTCTGAGAATAACCCCGACTTAGTTTTTCTCGATATTCACCTCAATTCTAAACAAACGGGGGTAGATTTTGCCAAAGTGTGTCATGAACAAGGGATTGCCTTTGTATACCTGACTTCTTATTCAGATTCAAAAACCATTAACAGTGCATTCGAGCACGATCCTATAGCTTACATTCTTAAGCCGTTTACCGAAGAGGAAGTATATAAAACATTGGAGATTGCTAAAATAAAGATTGCCCAGGTAAACCAAAATAGGTTCCTTTCTTTGAAAGATGGTTATGATACAATAAGGGTAAAGTATGTAGACATACGTTGGTTGAAGGCAGATAACATTTATACCGAAATATCCACAGACTCAAAGAAATACCTTCAACGAATGCCGCTTTCGGAGATGATGGATATGCTACCTGAAAATCAGTTTTGCAGAGTTCATCGTTCTTTTATTGTAAATCTGGAAAGGGTAGATAGGGTTGGTTCTGACCACCTTGAAGTGGCTGGAGAGCAGATTCCATTGAGCCGATCTAAAAAGACGGAAATCCTTGAAAGGTTAAATCAGAGTTGATTCTGTTGTTGCAACTCGCATACAAAGCTCTGTAATTCGCAACATATTTTTAGTAGCACACAATAATTGACCTACCTTCATTAAGGGAATCACCTAGTTCCGATTCTTTAGACTGTTTCCTAAAGCAGTTGGCTGTAGGATAAGACGTACTCACAACCAAAACCATAGTATATGAAACCCTTTTTACCACAAGAGGGGCTTACTCGCGTGCGCCCTTCTTTGGTGAATCTATTCACCACCAACTTTTCAAGAAAACTTTTCTTTGGCGTCTTTCTTCTGACGCTTTTCTCAATTCAGGCTTTAGGGCAAAATCTTAATTATAATGCCAGAATAGTTTCCTTTTCAGCAGGTAATTCTTCTGCTACATGGGAAACTGGCGAAGAAGAGTATACCTGGCTTGGCTATTTAAGAGATAACTCTGGTACAAGTAATTCTGGTTGTGTAACTAGAAATATCGATGGTGCCACAACAGTTAATGGCTTTTATGCTCCTTTAAATCGTACGAACTCTACCTCTAATTCTCTCAACCTGCGTATAGATGCCTGGGAAGATGATTTTGGTGATAGGTGCCAATGGGAATATGGCATATTTGGAAATGGTGATGATGGAAGGGTTCAAATGGATACCGATTTTCAGTTCGGTTCAGCCACTGAATTCACTCAGACTACAGATTGGAGCACGGGCAACAGCGTTTTTTCAGCGACTGCTAGAGTGTCTTATAGCTATGCTTCAATAAGTATAGATGCTGCTATTGACAACATTGATGAAGCAATAACTACTGGAGGTAACAGACCATTCTGGGGTGCGGTTGGCTCTTGGGCTAACAACGATGGTGATGTAGCTACTTCAGGAACCATTACGGATAACCAAACTTCGAGCATGACTATGACTGTTAGTGGCAAGAGTAGTATTGCGTTTGATTGGAGAGTTTCTTCAGAAGCAAATTTTGATTACTTGAGGGTTTATATCAACGGAGTTGAACAAGATCGAATTTCAGGAAATGTAGGATGGACAAATAAGACCTATCAACTCACTGGCGGAAATGATGTCATTGAGTGGCGATATACAAAGGATGGCTCTGTTTCAAGTAACTTGGATAGAGGCTTTGTTGATGATGTCCAATTAACAGATGCTCCTGTTGGTGACCCGATCACAACTACCGCTTGGAGAATTAATAACGTGGCTACAGATATTGTTACAGGTGTTAATCAAGCGTATAATGGTGACCCAGCGGCTTATGCTTATATGGATATACCAGAAACTTCAGATGAAAACTGGGAAGCTGCACCACTTGATGGTAATGGTGCTATTCTTTTTGGTGGTAGTAATGCCTCTAATCTTGGTGCATACACGTGTCGAACAGCATTGGATTTTACTTATTTTGAAACATTTATTGATATCCCTGAAAATTTTGAAATCACAGACCTTACTGTAACATTCGGAGCTGCTGATGATGGGGCAAGAGCCTACATCTTTAATTCGGCTCACCCTGAAGGAGCATTCAGAGGTCAGATTGCCCTAGGAGATAATAGTGCGGTTATTAATGATTACTCTGATTTAGCGGTTGCCGGAGAACTCAATAGGTTGGTCATCGTCCAATTTGATGATTGTGCGACTGGAAATAATCTTAGAGATGCACAAATCACGGTTAATGGAGAAGAAATTCCAGTCGACAATTCAGCACCTCCTGTTGTAATTGCTCAGGATATAACTGTGGCACTTGGTAATGATGGTACTTTTGTTTTGGAGCCATCTCAAGTAGATAATGGTAGTTTCTCAACTCTAGCTGGTCCGGTTACTCTTTCATTAGATCAGGCCTACTCGTTCTCATGTGGAGACTATGGAACAACAGTAACTGTTACTTTGACTGCTACTGATACTAATGGTGAGCAGTCTAGCACTACTGCTAATGTAACTGTCAATGGAGGTTTGGATACAGATGCGGATGGTATTCCAAATAGCTGCGATTTAGACGATGATAATGACGGTATACTAGATATCAATGAGTGTGATGATAATTCTCAATTCTTCTGGTCAGATGCGCCAACCTTGGTGAACCCTACCGCTAGTGTAGACCCATGGACTAGTGGCTTGAACGCAAGTACAAGTGCTACAGGAACAATCAACGGAATAGGTTATACTTATGAATCTAACACGCCATTCTCTTTGACCGATAACCTGTTTTCAGAGGCTACCTTTGATGCAGACCTTAACGTGCCTGATCAGAAATCTGTTCAGAACATACGACAGTCTGAGAACAGGTTGGTATTCGATGAACCGATGACTAATCCAATTCTACTTTTCTCATCGGTTGGTGGTGCTAATTCCGTTAAAATTCAATTCTATAATGATTTTGATGTTTTGTTTGACACTCATGTAGGAACAGGCTCTTACATCACCTTTGATGATGTAAACAATAGTCTTGAAGGTAAAGAGGCATATGTGGTTCTAAGGTTTAATGGAACCTATTCAGAGCTTGTTTTTGATTATCTAGATGACGAGTTCTATGTAAACTTCGCTTTTGGTGCAGACTTTGCACAGCCATGTTCTCAAGATGATGATGGAGACGGAATTATTAATAGTCTTGATCTGGACAGAGATAACGATGGTTGTTCAGATGCGGTAGAAGGAAGCCTAGGGTTACAACCTTCAGTGCTAAATGCCGATGGTTCAATTGCTGGTGGTGTAGATGCTAATGGTGTGCCGCTGGCTGCCAATGGTGGACAATCGATAGGCACCAGTTCGGATCCTTCTGCTACTTGTGTTTGTGATCTTGGTATAGATGAAACTGCTCCAACCATTACGTTGAATGGTGGTGATATTCAATTGAATCAGTTCGATGCCTTCACCGATCCTGGAGCTCAGATCAGCGATAACTGTTCTGCAACGCTTCAAGTAACGGGCACTGTTGACACCAACACAGTGGGTACCTACACATTGACCTACAAAGCGGTTGATCCACAAGGAAATGCTTCTGCTGAATTAACAAGAACTGTTACGGTAATTGATGCTGCGCCACCAACTGTAGTTACTCAGAATATCACCGTTCAATTAGGTGCTGATGGTACAGCTACCATCACGCCAGAACAGATCGACAATGGTTCTTCTGATGCTTCAGGTATTCAGAGCCTTTCATTAAGTCAAACATCTTTTGATTGTAATGATGTCGGTGTTGTCCAAGTTACGCTTACGGTCACTGATAATAACGACATCTCAAATACTGGTACTGCTTTGGTTGAAGTTCTGGATGTGCTACCAATAGATGCGCAAGACGATACAATTGAATTGACTTCTTGCGAATCAATAACATTCACAGTAGCGGACCTAATCGGAAATGATACCGATCCATATAATGAAGATCTAATTGTTGACTTTGTAGGTCAGCCAAGCTCAGGAACAATTGTAGACAACAATAACGGCACTTGGACTTATACTCCGGGTAGCTCAGCAAGTCACTCGGCTACAGCTTCTTACATAGTGAAGAGAGATGATGGAACCATCGTCTTCTCTGAGAATGGACATTTCTATGAGTATGTTTCAGATCCAAATATTAGTTGGGAAGATGCCAGAGATGCAGCCGCTGCCATGTCTTACAATGGTATGCAAGGATATTTGGTGACCATTACTTCGGCTGCTGAGAATCAGTTTGCTTTTGACAAACTTGATGATCAGGCTTGGATAGGAGCAACAGATACTGAAACTGAAAATGAATGGAGATGGGTAACAGGCCCTGAGGCTGGAACATTCTTCTATGATCAGTCAACTGGTCAGGCACAAAATGGAGCTTATACCAATTGGCAAGCTAATGAGCCTAATAATTATGGAACTGGTGAAGATTATGCGCATTTCAGAAATACAGGTGAATGGAATGATTTCCCACTTAGCGCCAGTGAAATTCAAGGATATATTGTAGAGTATGGAGGCATGGATGGCGATTGCGATATTGATGCAACTGCTACTGCTACTATCACTTTTAATTTGAATGATACGGAAGATCCTGTAATCACCGCACCTTCAGATATCACAACACTAGCGACAAGTGCTGCTGGAGCAGTAGTAAATTACACGGCTCCTGTAGGTACGGACAATTGTGATGTAACGACCAGCTTAACAGCTGGGTTTGCAAGTGGAGCAACGTTCCCATTGGGTACAACCACTGTGACCTACACTGCAACCGATGCATCTGGTAATGAAGCGTCAGCTTCTTTCGATGTGACTGTTGAAGGTGTTTTACCTGTTGTTACTGCAGTAGATATTTCTGCTAGTACTGACCCAGGAAGTAGCACTGCAGTAGTGAACTTCGCAGCAACTGATAATGTAGGTGTGCCTAGTTCAACGATTAGTTATAGTATTCCACCAGGCTCAAGCTTCCCAATTGGAGCTACTGAAGTGACAGCTACAGCTACAAATGCGGTGGGTACTGCAAGCACAGTATTTACAGTTACTGTTTCAGATGATGAAGATCCTGTGGTAATTACTCAAGATGTAACTGTTTACTTAGATGAGAATGGAAACGCAAGTATAACGCCAACACAGATCGATAATGGCTCTTCTGATAATTCAGGAGGACAGTTAAACTATAGCTTAAATCAATCAACCTTTGATTGTGACGATTTGGGAGCCCGTAATGAAGCAACTATTGTTTCAGATAA
>JABXIP010000442.1 GCA_013373005.1 Cytophagia bacterium
TATACCTATTTGGTGGATTGAAGTTTGGTGGAGATAAGAAATAGTCTTACTAGTTAACCGGTTCGCTAAGTCCCATTAGCCCAGCGGAGAATGAATCCCAGTAAACAATAATGTCAATTACTAAGAAGGCAACTACTCCAACTGCTGCGTAGAATAGTATCTTTTTGAATTTGGGGGTTCTTTTATGTGTCATGCGTGTTACAATTGGGTAGATAGTTACTTAATGAAGTGAGCCAACTTCTCTCCAAGTTCATAACCCAGAAGGTATAACCCCTCATTTAGATTCATATAAAGAATAATCAAGCCGATTACTGTACATAGAGTATAGATAACTTGCTGTTTAATTGTTTTAGAAATTTTCATGGATACACATGTTTATTGTTGTTCAATATAATAATAACATGTTAAAATATTGCTATTAATGAAAGAGGTTAACATTAGAGTAGAGCCATTGAGAAGCAAATCAACCTGCACTGCATTTAGGTAGCATTTTTGCTAGGAAAGTACTAATTCGCATCAAGCGGGAAATAATTAGTAGATTCCGTGGTCTCAAAAGGGAAAACAGATTTGAACCAAATCAGTCAGTTCATTCTTCAGCATAAAGCATTTTTGCTCAGCATAGTTTTGGTGGGGCTTACGCTCATTATCGATGAGGCTATTTTCTCTGATCCCAAAAGAAGGGTTAATCCTGATGAGACCATTACCCAAAACCTACATTTAGAGCTACAGAGGCTAGATGACCAACTTCAAGACATCAGCGATATCGCTGTAGTAGACCTTAGTCGTTCTTTTAATCGCTTTTCCAGCAATGAGGAAATGCCCTATTTCATTTTCGAAAACGGTGAGGTGATTTACTGGAGTACCAATCGTTTTGTGCCAAAATACGGAACGCTTGATGGGGCTTATATATATCGATTTTTGGAACTCAAGAGTGGTCAATATGTAGTCAAGCGCAAAGTCATTAATAGTGCTCAGAATAGAGTGGTGGAGATTTACGCATTGCTGCCTTTGAGCTCTGATGTTCCACTAAATGATACCTATAGAGACTATGGTCTGAATGGAGAGATTTTCGGTAGGTCATCTTTTACCTTGCGCTCTATAGAAGATCCTAGAAAGGAGCACAATGTCTACTCTCCTGAGGGGATTTTTCTGTTCTCTTTTGAAGGAACAGAGCGAATGAAAATCGACTACCCCAACTATGCGGTATTCGTATTGATTCTTTATCTAGTAGCCATTTATTACTTTTTAAGAGCAGGATTCGACTATTCCAATAAGCTTGTAAAGCAGAGGTTGGTATTTCCTGCCTTAGCTCTTTGGGCAGTATTCCTTGCCACTGTCAGGTATTTCATGCTGAGGTATGAGTATCCACTGAGTGTGGTGGAATGGAGTCTCTTTGAACCGAATTACTTTGCAGCAAGTACATGGCAACCGTCTTTGGGCGATTTTCTTCTAAACCAATTAGCGGTTCTGAGTTTGGTGGTATTTGCCTTTATTAAACTAACCAGATTTCAGCTTGAGAGAGACAATGTGAAGTGGATAAACCTGATGGTTTCTGTCGCACTGCTGATAATTAGTATGTCCTACTTTATAGCACAGGTTAAATCATTGTTCATTAACTCTCAGTGGTCTTTTGATGTGGGCTCTGATATTAGCTTTTCGGGTTTCAAACTGCTGGCTTACTTCGGTATATTTCTGTTGGGAACTGTACCTTTTCTCGTAGCCCAATATTTGAGCACAGAGCTTAAGAAGCTAAAAAATAGAAGGTCAACGCTGCTACTGCTTAGTTTGCTTGTTCTTGCACTGGCTATTTTAACTTACACCATTGGGGGAGAGTATCTCGCTATTGCCTTCGTGCTTGCGATTTATCTGCTGGTAGTATTCAATTTCCGCTTCGCGGAGCAACTGTATCAGGCCAATTATTCAACCTTCCTATATCTATTTTCAACGGCTCTCCTAGTTGCTACTATTTGTAATGTACTACTAGACGTCCATATTAAAAGTGAACAATTACAAGATAAACGTAGTCTTGCTACGCGACTGCTTTCTGATAATGATTTGGAAGCTGAGTATCTCTTGTCTCAAGCCAAGGAAAGGATTGAATCCGATGTATTGATTCAAACGAATATTGCCAATCCATTCTCTTCAAAGGATCAGATCCGTCAGAAGATTCAGCGAGTTTTTCTCGGGGAATACTTCGACAAATATGAAATAGAGATTCTAATTTTCAACGGAAAGGGTAATCCGGTCAACAGTGCTACTACTCTGAGCTTTGATCAGTTAAAGGCAGAATATGGTCAGGATATCAATCGGACCGATTTCGATGATCTCTATTTCTATCGGACCAACTATCCGGTGGTTTTGAATCAGTACTATCTGTTTACCGAAATTAAGCGTTACGATACCATTATTGGTTACATCTTGGTTAGACTGGATAGGAAGGAAGTATTGAATAACAGCATTCTGCCCCAGCTGCTTTTAAGCGACTTAGGCTTAAGCGGAAATCCTCAGCACTTAGACTATGCCGTCTATGATGACAACAGGCTGTCGAGTAGCTCTGGAGACTTTAACTACCGAAGGGATTTCGATGTCAACTTGCTTTCATCTCAGGAGATATACGAGCATCCGATCAGTCTGTCAGGTTACGATCATTTGGCCGTTAAGAACCAGTCGAATAACCAGGTTTTTGTAATCAGTAGTCATCACTATCCTATTCAATATGTGATCACCAACTTCTCGGTATTCTTCCTTTTTATCGTAGCCATGATTATTCTCATTTTCGGAATTTCATCGGGTTATTTCAACTCAAGAAAGCAAACCGTAACTCTGTCTTCCAAGATTCAGATACTATTGAATTTCGCATTTTTCCTTCCTCTCATTATAGTCAGTATAGTGGTATTAAGGCTCGTGAATACTACAGTCGAAGAGAATATTGAAAATCAATATCTGGCAACGGCTGAAAGTGCTGCCAATAATCTGGCTAATCAACTACAGTTATTTCTTGAAGGACAAAATGAGAATAATGAAGCGCTAGAGAATAGGATTACAGAAATCAGTCAATATGCTAGAGCGGATATCAACCTTTTCAATACTAATGGAAGACTCATTGCAACCAATCAAAGGTTGATCTTTGATAATGAATTACTGGCTCCATTCATTAACCCTCAAGCCATGGCATTCATTGTAGAGTCTGGAGAAAAGGAAGAGCTATTTACTGAACGAGTAGGTAACCTTGATCTGAGCTACAAATCGACTTATTATGGAATTCGCTCTAATGAGAACAATGAACTTTTAGGGGTGCTCAGTATGCCATTCTTCGATTCTGATGAAGAGTTAAAGGCAGAGCAGCGCGATATCCTTTCCAATATTCTGAATGCCTTCACCTTCATTTTTGTGATTTTTGTAGTGCTCTCATTTCTGGCTTCTAGAATTCTAACCTATCCTTTCAAATTCCTGACAGAGAAGATCAAAACCACAACGCTGTCCAATTTGAACGAGCCTTTGGTATGGCCTGCAGAAGATGAAATTGGTCTGATGGTAGGTGAGTACAATAAAATGTTGGCTAACCTGGAGAAGAGTAAGCGAGCTCTGGCCTTGAGTGAAAAGGAGAGCGCATGGCGCGAAATGGCTCAGCAGGTCGCACACGAAATTAAGAATCCGCTTACACCAATGAAGCTTAAGCTTCAACACCTTAAACGAGTGCTTTCGGAAGCACCTAACGTTGATATTGACTTCAACAAACCCATAGACAACCTTTTGAGTCAGGTAGAAACATTGAGCGACATTGCTACATCATTCTCTTCATTCGCTAAAATGCCAATGCCGAAAAGTGAGCGAATTAACCTGGCTGAAGTACTCAAGAAATCGGTGAGGCTTTTCCATGAAGATAGCTTAGAGATAAAGACCAATATTCCGAAACAGGCGGTTTGGGTAATGGCCGATGATCAGCTTTTGGGAAGAATTTTCAACAATCTGATTCTAAATGCTGCTCAGGCTATGCCGGAGGGGAAAACCTGTTTGCTTGAAGTGGAGCTATTGGTTACTCATAATAAGGCCAGAATTACCTTTATGGATAATGGGCAGGGAATACCTGAGGAGATTCGAGAGAAGATTTTTATACCTAAATTTAGCACCAAAGCAGAAGGATCGGGAATCGGTCTGGCCATTGCCAAGCGTGGGGTTGAGCATGCAGGTGGAAGTATATGGTTTGAATCTGCTTCGGAAGAGGGTACCACTTTCTTCTTGGAATTTCCGCTAACCGATTAAGTGTGCAACGTTGGTCACTCGCTATTTTACTGACACTCTTAACTTCGACTGTTTTTGCACAGTCAAACTTTGATCAATGCCGATGGGTGAAAACCAACGGTGCTACGGTTCTCGATTCATTAACGGTTTTTCCAGAGTCGATTAGAATAGCAGAACCGGACTCCACATTTGCTTACAATTTCGATCTGAATACCAATACTATCAGTTTTGAGAATAGCCCTTTCGATTCGGTAAGGGTCTGTTATAAAACGCTGCCCTTCGATCTCCATTCAACTAGAGCCAATAAGACTCTGGAGATTTACGATTCCACTGCTTTATTTAAAGATGCTGTGCTCTATCAGCAGGCCTTGGCCATTCCTAAGCGTGAGGAAATTATCAGTACTGAGAACATCTACAAGACGGGAAGCATCTCTCGTGGGGTGTCATTTGGCAACAGGCAAGATGTATTTGTGAACTCAACGCTCAACCTTCAAATGGAAGGCCAACTTACAGATAATGTCAGCCTAAGAGCGGTAATAACCGATAGAAATGTGCCATTTCAGCCGGAGGGAAACACTCAGCAGATTCAAGATTTCGATAATGTCTTCATTGAACTTTTCAATGAAGATAAGTGGAGATTGAGGGCAGGAGATATTGTGTTACGCAATGGTGAGTCAAACTTCCTGAGGTACTACAAGAATGTACAAGGCGCTCAGTTTAATGCTAAATACGAACTTGCAGGTGGTTTTAAGGCAGAAACAACCGTTGCAGGTTCCGTGGCCAAGGGCCGTTTTGCCTCAATTTCAGTAGACCCGATTGAAGGAGTTTTAGGTCCATACCGGGTAAGAGGGCCAAATAATGAACGCTTTATCATTATTCTAGCCGGTTCAGAGAAGGTTTTCATCGATGGGCAACAAATGACCCGAGGTTTTGATAATGATTATGTGATAGACTATAATCTGGGTGAGATCACCTTTACCAATAAAGTACTTATTACCAAGTTCACGAGAATTAGGGTGGACTATGAATTTTCTGACCAGAATTACTCGCGTGCCATTGTTCAGGCCAGCCATTACCAAGCTAATGATAAGCTGAATTTTGCTTTTAACTACTATAGTGAGAAAGACAATAGAAACCAGCCATTGCTCTTCGACCTAACCGATGAGGAAAAGGTGATTCTTGCCAACGCAGGTGACGATTTAGACAATGCCTTTACCACAAGGGTAGACAGTGTAGCCTATCATTCAGATCTGATTCTTTATAGAAAGACTACCGGACAGGATGCACTGGGAGGTGTTTATGATATTTATCAATATTCAACCAACCCTGATAGCGCCTATTTCGATGTGCGGTTTACTGAAGTGGGAGTAGGGAACGGTAATTATGTCCTCAGGAATACAACCGCCAATGGGAGAGTTTATGACTGGGTAGCTCCGGTGAATGGTCAGGCTCAAGGTAACTACGAACCTATCGCTATTCTCAATGCCCCAAATCAGAAGTCTATGGTAACGCTGGCGGGAGGTGTCAAGTTGAATAAGACCGATGAGTTCAAGGCGGAGGTAGCCTTTTCTAAAAATGATGTTAACCTTTACTCTGATCTAGACAGCGATGATGACAATGGGCTGGCTTACAAAGTGATTCATGAAACCAAGAATAGGGACGTGGGCTTTATGCCTAATTACAAGTTCAACTCTACAGTTTCTTATGAGTACAACAGTGAGTCTTTCTCTTTTATAGATCGCCTGAGGTATATTGAGTTCGATAGAGACTGGAGTTATAATCCTGCAAATTTTTCACAAAACTATTCGGAGAACATTCTGAATGCAGGTTTCGACCTGAGAAAGGATGCCAGCAACAATTTGTCTTATAAGTTGGTGGGGAGAAAAAGGGGAGAGGCAGTAGATGGCTTTCAGCATTATGTGAATTTCTCCAAAAGACTTGGGCCTTTTCAACTGAAGTCTGATGCTTATATCATGCACAATGACCAGCAGATATTGCAATCGGAGTGGAATAGGTTGAATCTGGATTTCTCCTATCAAAGCAAATGGTTGATTCCGGGGGTCAGGTATAGAACTGATAGAAACTCAGTGATCAACTCTAGGAATAGAGATGTAGTGAGCTCCGCCATGAATTTTGAGGAGCGCTCTTTTTATCTAAAAAACTCAGATACACTCAAGACGACTTATGGTATAGAATATCAATTGAGAGAGGATAAACTCCCGGTAAACGGAGAACTGATCGATAACAATCAGTCTCAGACATTCAATGCCTTTTTCAGAACGAACATTGATAATACCAATCAATTGTACGCTCTCTTCACTTACAGGAATTTAGAGAATTTAAACGAGTCTGGAGCTGATAGAAATGATGAAACCATCATGGGGCGAATAGATTGGACAGGTGCTTTTTTTGAAGGGATTGTTAGGTCGGACTTGAGCTATAACCTGGCCAATAGCAGGGAGTTGAGGCGAGAGTTTATTTTTATCCAGGTACCGACAGGAGAGGGAACCCATACCTGGAGAGATGATAATGGCGATGGTGTTCAGGATTTGAACGAATTCTACATAGCGGTAAACCCGGATGAAAAGAACTATGCTAAGATTTTCGTGCCGACTGATACTTTTGAAGAGGCTTTTAACACCATCATTACTTACCGGTTTAATCTCAATTTTCCATTGCAGTGGTCTTCTGAATCAGGTTTGAAAAAGACCTTGTCCCACTTTTCCAACACAACCGCCTGGGGGCTGAACGCCAAGATAACTGATGAAGATTTGAGCAAAAGATTGCTTCCTACCAATGTGTCTGATGCTGATGTTCTAGGCTATAATGAGAACCTCAGGTCCACACTTTTTTTTAACAAGTCGAATTCTATTTTTGGAGCTGATGTAGGTATTGCACGTTTGGAAAATAAGCAGCTTCTGGTAAATGGCTTTGAAAAAAGGTTGAATGAAGATTTTCGTTACCATTTACGTTGGAACATTAATCGCGGGCTCAATTTCGATATGAACTTTGTAGATGGTGAGCGCATCAGTAGTTCTGATGTATTGACACAACGTAACTATAGAATAACCTCCGAGAGCATCAGTCCCTCACTCACCGTTCAGCCTTCCAGGAACTTGAGGTTTACGGGGTCCTATGCCTTCAAGGATAAAAGGAATGTATTGACAGATGCTTCTGCCGAAAAGGCTGAGTTGAGTGAAATAGGTTTGGGAGCCAGGTATTCCAAAGCTATCGCTACCAGTATTACAGCCAATTTTAAGTTCATAGACATTCTGTTTGAAGGAACAGAAACCTCACCTGTGGGCTATGAATTACTGGAAGCACTTAGACCGGGTACTAACTTAACCTGGAACCTCAATTGGCAACAGAAGCTGGGCAACGGATTACAATTACTCGTTCGATATGATGGCCGAAAGTCTGAAGGGGGACGAGCAATTCACTTGGGCAGGGTGCAGGTGACTGCTTTGTTTTAGTAGTTAACAAGAGGTTAATGAAAGGTTAAAGGCTTAATTGTCTCTATCTCTGTCTTTTCAAATCCGTAATTTTCTTCAAAACTCAAAACATGAAAAACTTCAAAACACTTTTGGTTGCAGCGATGGTGCTACTGACATTCGGCAGTTTCGCTCAAAAAACGGATTACGGCCAGGTATTTGTCTCACAAGATTGGATGCAGGAGCATATCAATGATGATAATCTGGTGTTACTTCATGTGGCCAACCCACGGACATATCCTGAAGGCCATCTTCAAGGAGCAATCTCAGTAATGCCTCAGCAGTATATGGTGGCAAGAGATGGTCTGTATTGGGAGTTGCCTGAAGAGGAAAGTTTTGCCGACTCTTTGCAGAGTCTTGGAATCGATAAAAACTCCACCATTGTTCTCTACTATGGAGGTAACTCTCATGCCCCTACATTCAGATTCTTCTACACTTTTGACTATTTCGGAATGTCGGATCAAGTGAAAATATTGGATGGCGGACTACCGGGCTGGATAGCCAATGACCTTCCTCTTACGACTGAAGTGCCAACAGTAGTTGCGGCTGCTGATAAAATTAGATTGAAGCCTTCTAAAAAGAAGTTTGCCGACAAGGAATATGTATTGAGGGCTCAAAGGAAAGATAAGATTCAACTTATTGACGCCCGCAGAGACAACTATTACAGCGGTTCCGAAAAAGGAGATTATAAAAGAGGAGGTCACATTGCTACGGCCAAGAATATCTGCTGGGAGGATATTGTTGATGAAAATATGTTCCTGAAGGACAGAGCCACGCTTGCCGGATATTACTCAGGAATTGGACTCACTCCTAAAACCCAGGTGGTGTCTTACTGTCATGTGGGGCTAAGGGCTTCGGTTATCTATACCATGGCCAGATATCTGGGCTATGATGCCAGACTATATGATGGTTCTTTCAACGAGTATGATGAGCTGGATGATAGCTTTGCCGTTGAGAATGGAAATTGAAGATTCGGCCGATTCCTCGGACAACTCGGAATGAAAAGTGGTAGTTCAGGATATAATTATGAAAACGCCTGATCGTTGGGTTTTCCTGCGATCAGGTATGGGTTCTAAAGTCAGAATTTAGAATCCACCAAAAGACTTGGCTTTTCGCATCACCTTATTGGCGAATACGAAATCGTCTAGTTCCTGCACACCGGAATTAAGAATTTCATCAGAGCTGCCTTCCCAGAGCTTTCTGGAGTTAGAGATGAATAGAATGTACTCTCCAATTTCCATTACTGAGTTCATATCATGAGTAACAATCACAGTAGTGATCTGATATTCGTCTGTGATTTCAGCCAAAAGCTGGTCAATCTTAATGGACGTCATAGGGTCGAGCCCTGAGTTGGGTTCGTCACAGAAGAGGTACTTGGAACTGTTTACCAAAGCGCGGGCAATACCAACACGCTTTTGCATTCCACCACTAATCTCGGATGGCATTCTCTTATTCGTGTTTTCCAGCTTTACTTTCTTCAGCATGGTATTGACTCTGTCCATCTTTTCGTCTTCTGGCATTTTAGTCAATA